>DAOQNB010000159.1:0-9236 GCA_035335845.1 Acidobacteriota bacterium
GAAGTAGAATGAAGAATGAAGAATGAAGAATGAAGAATGAAGAATGAAGAATGAAATGGGTGCTTAGTGCTTGGTGCTTTGGAACCAATATCTTCGAAGAACCAAGAACCAAGAACCAAGAACCAAGAACCAAGCACCAAGCACCAAGAACCAAGCACCAAGAACCAAGAACCAAGCACCAAGCACCAAGCACCAAGCACCAAGCACCAGGAACCAAGAACCAGGAACCAAGAACCAAGCACCAGGAACCAAGAACCAGGAACCAAGCACCAAGAACCAGGAACCAAGCACCTTAAACATTGCGCAACGGAAAATTGCGACCTGCCAGGTTTGGCGGCAGTGAACAATCAGCGGCTTCGGTTAACTCCTGGGCAAACTCAAGTGTTGACGAAGGCCGATCATCAGGTTTTTTGCTCAGGGCCCGCAACACCACGTCCGAGACCGGTTTGGGCAAGTCTGGTCGAAGCGTGTTGGGGGGTTGAGGTGGAATCCGGACGTGTTTGTTGGCCAGTTGCATCACCGTTGGGGCATTAAAGGGAACGCACCCGGTCAGCATTTCATACAAAATTACCCCGAGACCATAAACATCAGTGCGAGCATCAATGGTTTTATCCATCCATTGTTCTGGGGACATATAATATGGTGTTCCTGCCACGCGTCCCTGCTCGGTCAACGTCTTCATCAAGTTACCGGTAAACCGGAGTTTCGCCAGGCCGAAGTCAATTACTTTGACAACTTCACCCTGACCCTCATATTTCTCAACAATGATATTTTCCGGTTTCAGATCACGATGAATGATTTTGTTGTTATGGGCGACATTGAGTGCTGAACACATCTGATTGAACAGATGAACTGTCCGATGCAGGTCAAGCATCTTCTCTTCGCGCAGGACCTGTCGTAAGGTTCGCCCAGACAGCATTTCCATCACCAGGAACGTAATACCATCTGATGTTACGCCAAAGTCATACACCGCAATGGTGTTGGGGTGGTGGATTCGCCCAAGGGCAAGCGCTTCACGTCGAAAACGCTCAGTTGCTGCCGAGTCGGCTACGAGTTCGGGTTTTAGTACCTTGACCGCCACATCATCCTGAATTGACAACCGCCGGGCACGGTAGACGGCGCCACTGGCGCCTTGACCAATTTTGGATTTGATCAGGTATTTGTTATCAAGCGTTCGACCCAATAAATAATCTTCACCGGCCAGATCCGGTAATCGAGTCCCGTCCTCTGGGCAAAATCGCATGGTATCTGGCCAATCTCGGGTACAACGTGGGCATTTTTTCATAGGCAATCAAGGGTGAGACAAGGCCAACCTGACCGAGTTATTCCTGCCAGGTGGAGGAAGTTCCCTGGAGTATCCTCTTTGACAGCTTGTTCCCTCTGGCCAACCGTGGCAATGAGGGGATTGGCACGTGCAAGCGATTGAATTGATTATTTTTCGGAGCGTAGAGATTGTGGATGAACAGACCCGGGCAGTATACGACGTTTCACCAAAAAGCGCCAATCCGGGAATGCAAAAGCCTCAAGAAAAAGGGTTGAAGACCTTGGGCGGAAGACATTGGGCTTGGGGCTGAAGAAGTCGGGCTGAAGAAGTTGGGTTGAAGAAATTGGGTTCGGGAGATTAAACCCGTTGTCTTCCGCCCCGAGCTTGCGAGTCTTCAGCCCAATGTCTTCTGCCCTGAGCCCGATTGTCTTCAGCCCGACTTCTTCCGGCCTCAGCCCCCAGCCCAATGTCTTCAGCCCTAATTCCCAGGTTCCTTGAGCATATATCCCGCACCACGAATGGTATGAATTAACTTCGGCTCAAAGTCGCGGTCAATTTTGTTCCGTAAGTAGTTGATATAAACATCAATGACGTTGGTCAGGGTGTCAAACGACAGATCCCAGACTTTTTCAGACAAAACTGTGCGCGAAAGCACTCGATTGGGGTTTTGCATCAGGCATTCAAGCAGGGCAAACTCCTTCGCCGTCAAAACAATTTCTTTACTGCCGCGTGTCACCTTTCGAGCGACCGGGTCAAGTACCAGGTCTGCTATCCGAAGGATGGGTGAAATATCCTGTCGCGACCGCCGGATCAATGCCCTGATTCGAGCCACCAGTTCAACAAACGCAAAGGGTTTGGTCAGATAATCATCTGCCCCAAGGTCAAGGCCATGGACCCTGGTTTCCAGATCATCACGAGCCGTCAGAATCAGAATTGGGGTGTGGATCTGATTTTCCCGGAGTCGCCGACACACTTCGAGCCCGCCCATGGAAGGCAGCATCAAGTCCAAAATAATGACGTCGTAAGGAAATTGAAGTGCCTGGATGAAACCATCTTCGCCATCATGAACCACGTCAACGGCCATTCCTTCTTCTTTCAGACCGCGTTCCACCAGCGAAGCCATTTTGACTTCGTCTTCGATCACCAAAACTCTCATGTCAGTATAATTACCCGTTGATGTGACTGGATTGCCTTCTGTAAGAAGATACCTGACTTTTATCCTGGGGGCCACCCAAGGTCACGCCCACCAAGCACATGGACATGCAATTGAAAGACGGTTTGGCCAGCGTTGCGCCCGGTATTGACAACCACACGGTATCCGGTTTGAGCAATGCCGGTTGTCTGAGCAATCTGACCTGCGACCAGCAACAAGTGCCCCAGCAATTCCTTGTCTTCGGTGGTTGCCTCGCTGATTGACTCAAGTGGTTTGCGGGGAATGACCAGAATATGAACTGGAGCCTGGGGGTTGATATCGCGAAAAGCGACACATTGCTCATCTTCAAACACAATATCTGCCGGGATTTCCCGACGCGCAATTTTCAGGAAGATGTTGTTTGGATCTGCCATAAAAGGGAAGTCCTTATGAAGGAAAGCCGTAACCAGTAGCGTGACGTCGTGACATAGCGAAGTAGAAAAAACACACGAGCAGAGTTGAGCTATTGACAGCAACATCGCCGAAATATTTATCTGAAAAGCTATAGTTCGCTCTGCTTGTTAATTCCGAAACCGTTCGATTTGGGCGCCGACCGAGCACAATTTTTCTTCGATTCGTTCATAGCCCCGATCAATGTGATAGACCCGGTCCACAATGGTTTCGCCGTCGGCAGCCAGACCAGCCAGGACCAGGGAAGCACTGGCGCGCAAATCAGACGCCTGGACTCCGGCGCCAGTGAGTTTCCCGGTGCCGCTGACAATGGCCTGATTCCCACGCAAGGTGATATGGGCGCCCATGCGCATCATTTCACTGGCGTGCATAAACCGGTTTTCAAAAATCGTTTCAGTGATGACCGAGGTCCCTTCAGCGTGAGTCATCACCGCCAGGTATTGAGCCTGCATATCAGTGGGGAAGGCTGGAAAGGGAAGTGTCGTCACGTTTGAGGCTTTCAGTGGGCCGGCGTAGGAGGCATGGAGGGCGACATCGCTCAAGCGATTCACCCGAAGGCCGGCTTCCTGAAACTTGTCAATTACCGCCGTCAGGTGATCCGGGTTGCAATCAGTGATTTCAAGATGGCCCTGGGTAATGGCGGCGGCAGCCAGGAGGGTTCCGGCTTCAATCCGATCTGGAATGATCGTGTGCTCAGCGCCTCGCAATCGCTCGACGCCTTCAATGACAACGGTCGGTGTTCCGGCACCTGTGATTCGAGCGCCCATTCGATTGAGCAGGACAGCCAGATCCACGACTTCAGGTTCGCTGGCAGCGTTTTGCAGGATCGTCCGGCCACTGGCCAGCGCTCCGGCCATCATCAGGTTTTCAGTTCCGGTGACGGTTACCTGGTCAAAATAGATCTCAGCTCCAACCAGTTTGTCGGCGTGGGCGACGACATTGCCATTTACCAGTTCAATTGTGGCACCCATTTTTGTCAGGGCCGTCAGATGAAGGTCAATTGGTCGCTGACCAATGGCACACCCGCCCGGCAAACTGACACTGGCATGTCCAAACCGGGCAACCAGCGGTCCTAAAACCAGAACTGAAGCCCGCATGGTTTTGACCAGTTCATAGGGGGCTTCGCAAAATTGAATTGGATCAGCCTGGATCTTTAACGTGCCGCGTTCCGGCATCAGAACCAGACCGCCCATGTCCTCAATCAGTCGCCGCATGGTGATGATGTCCCGGACATAGGGAAGATTGTGTAATGTGACCGCATCTGAGGTGAGGAGGGCGGCTGCCATACAGGGGAGGGCTGCATTTTTGGCACCACTGACACTGATGCGCCCTTCGAGGGGTTTTTTACCAATAATTCGAAACTTATCCATCCTAGTGATTAAACCTTTGAAAAATTTAGAAGATACAGAATTGTGGAATGAAGAATTGAGAATTGAGAATGAAGAATGAAAAAAATGATTAATGATGAGTGCTTCTTCAAAAGCATTGATTTCTAACCACTAACCGCGAACTACTATGTTTTCTTCATTCTCAATTCTTCATTCTTCATTCAATGGTTTCCAACCCAAACCGTTTGCGTTTCAGGATCAAACCCTGTCGGGTCAACCCCAGTTCACGGGCGGCGCGGGTGATATTGCCGGAATGTCGTTCCAGGGCTTCTGAAACGAGCTTGCGTTCAAGCTCTTCGACGGCTTCAGACAGCGTTTTGGGCGTGGCAATCATGGAGCCAGAACGCCGTCCTTGAATTGAAACCGAGACCGGACGTTGCCAGACTTCATTGGAGAAATGTTCGGGCATCAAAATCGTCTCGTGGGGAGCCAGGGCCACAGCCCGTTCAATTTCATTTTTCAACTGGCGAACATTCCCAGGCCAGGAAAATTTGCTCAGGATTTCCATCGCGGCTTCAGAGAGAGAAATGGTTTTGTTTTCCTTTTTCGCGGCAGCCTTGAGCAGATAGCGAACCAGTACTGGAATGTCTTCCCGGCGTTCGCGCAAAGGCGGCACGTGAATCCGAATAACATTGAGCCGATGATAAAGGTCTTCCCGAAATTTTCCACGCTCAACTTCTTTTTCCAAATCCCGGTTTGTGGCAGCCACCACACGCACGTCAACTTTGACCGGATGGTCTTCACCGACCGGGTGGATTTCGCGATCTTGTAAAAAGCGTAGTAACTTGGGTTGAACGTGGAGGGTGAGTTCACCAATTTCATCCAAAAACAGCGTTCCACCGCTGGCTGCCCGGATGATACCAAAGGAATCCTTGTCGGCACCGGTAAACGCACCGCGCCGATGGCCAAACAGCCGGCTTTCCACCAGTTCAGCCGGGATCGCGGCACAGTTAAACGGCAGGAATGGCCTGGCGCTCCGGGCGCTGGTGTTATGAACTGCCCGGGCAATGAGTTCTTTGCCAACGCCAGACTCACCCGTAATCAAGACTGTCACGTCAGATGAGCGGATTTTTTGAATTCGCTCCAGTGCGCGCATCATGGCCGGGGATTCACAGACAAATCCAGCCGCAACCAGGTTACTGCTGGTTTTATAGCTGCTGACAATGGTTTGCGAGGCCCGAACTGTATTGCGCAGCATACAGTTTTCAAGACCCAATTCGACGACCCGCAACAGTGAATCCAGGTTTCCAAGTTTGGTGGCCGAAGCCGGTGTTCCCCCACTGAGATAGAGCCAGAAGCGACGAAGTGGAGTTGGGTCATTGGTGTGTCGGTTGTCAGCCAGTAATTTCAGTTGAACGCCTGGTGGAAGTGGTTTTTCTTCTTCTAAGTGCAGCCGGAGTTCGAAAAACGCGCGGTCAGCTTCTTTGCGGTCACATCCACGAGCCGTGACCAGTTTCAGACTTTCATCGGCGAGTTGTTCAAACACCACCGCCTGCATTTGCAGTTCATCCCGGATGATGGTGGCAACTTCGCGCAGGAGCAAATCGTGTGACGTGGCTGCCGTAATCAGCCGCTCGACAATCAGGGTGTCCATGGTGAGCGCGGCTGATTCCGGGCGCATGGAATATGAGTTGTCGAGCAGTCGTTCAATCGCTTCAGTCGCCTGTTTTTGCCTGGGCTCTGCCTTGAGGTCGGTAAACGTCTTGCACGCTTTTTCCAGATGAGACAGGGCTCGTTGTGGATTGGCCGTCCGCGCCATTGCCAGACCGATTTCCAGATGGCTGCAGGCGGCTTCATAGGCAAAGCTGATTGACTCAAAAATGGAAATACTTTGTGCGAGCAGGGAAATTGCCTCGGTTGACTCGCCTCTGGAGAGTCGGATGATGCCTTCATAGCGAGCCGCCAGCCCCGACATGTGAAGGTTCGGCTGGGTTTTGAGCAATTCCTGAGCCTGTTTGAGGTAATCAGCCGCTTTATCAATATCAGAGCGCTGCAAGTAGCCAGTGGCGAGTCGCAAGTAGGTTCCAGGAATATCCACCAGGCGACCAATTTTGGAGTTAAGTTGAAGCGTATGCTGAAACTGAACCAGGGCGTCGTCAACCCGGTTTTGGGCCAGAAAGACATCTCCGAGTGTTTCCCACCCCATGGCTTCAATTGATTTGATCCCGGTCTCAAGCGCCAGTTCGATTGCCCGTCGAACACAGCGTTCTGCGTCTTGAAATCGTCCCTGGCGCAGATACAGTTCGCCGAGGGTATCGAGCACCACGCTTTCGGTTCGTTTGTTGATGCCGGTGGCCAGATCAAACGCCATTTTGAGCGACGTTTCAGCCCGTTGCCATTCGCCAATCCCTAGTTGCGCATCAGCCAGATTGTTGTAAGCAATTCCGAGCAGGTTGCGGTCTTTGGTTTGTGACCAGTGTTCGATGGCGCGTTCATAATTGGCAACGGCTTTGTGAATATTGCCTTCCTCAATTTCAACCATCGCCAGGTTATTGAGGAGTTTGCCAATAGAGATGTGATCGGCCACCGTCGGGCGACTGGACATTTTTTCGAGCAATTCCAGCCCGCGCATCGAGTCTTCGCGTGATTCCTGCTGACGGCCTTCAAGGTAATCAACCAGGGAAAGGTTCCAGTAGGTTTGGGCCAGTGCCCGGGCATCGCCAACGGCTTCCAGGTGATCAAGCCCGGCCAGCAGGTGATCACGTGAAATCGCATATTCATCAATCATCCAGTACACATAGCCGATCAAGGCATGGGATGATCCGCACCCGGTGACATCTTTAATTTCGGTATATAACTTGAGCGCGTTGGTGGCGCAATAAATAGAGCGTGGCGCATTGTCGAGCCAGCGATAGATACTCCCCAGGCGATACCACAAGTTGGCAATTGTGGTCTGAGGAAGGACATACTGGCGGCCTGTTAAATCAACCGGGGTGATGGCCGCGAGTGCTTCATCATACCGCCCGGTGAGTTCGAGTAATTCGGCCAACTGACACCTGAGTTGAGCTGCTTCTTCTCGTGAGACAGATTCATTTTGCAGCAATTCGCCAATTAACTGAATTCCTTTGGTTGGGTCTCCGCCTTGTACACTCAGACTTTCCATCGTCATCCGTTCAAGGGTGACGTGGTCTGAGACATCATTGTTTGGCACCCAGCGATTATTCATCGACCTATCCTTTGTGGTATCCGTGAAAAGTGATCAACCAGTGCAACAGACGGGCATCGGGAAACTGGCCGAAAAAACCTGGTCCAGTTATCAGGGTGGTGGAGGTTGGGTGAAGCAATTATGGTGATGAAACGCCAGTTTATCAAAGCTCAATCGAGTGTGAAATAAGCGCGTGACTGGAAATTGAGATTTGGGGTTTTGGGTTTGAGGTTCGAGGTTGAAGAACTTCTTATTTTGGAATGAAATAGATGAAAAATAACGTCACTGACGGGGAACAATATTCAGAAACCGGGTTGTGAAATTGAGATCTTGCCAGGCCAGTCAGATTTGATCAGGTCGTCTATCGTGCCATAAACGTCCGGCACCCTGATTTAATTTGTGTTTCGTGCGCGGGGGATTGCTTCACGAGCCTGAGGGGGTAACATTTCAGTTGTGTGTTCGGTAATTGATGGTGGAACAATCATTTGGGATGCACCTGAGGGAAGCTGCAATTCTGATGTCGAAAACCGCATGCCACCTTCCAGTTGTCGTTGTTTGTCAGCATCAACCTGGAATTCCTGTTCCTGGCGGCGAGGGGAGGGGGTGGTGGTAAAAAACCAGCCATTGATCAGGATTCCAAGACCAATAAAAAGTGGGACAAAGCCAGCCGGCCAGGGAATCCGTTCCCCCATGACACTGCTCATCAAAAGCATAAAAACCACAGCACCAAGCCCAACCGATGCAACGGTAATACCGATCCGAATGCGCCGGAGACGGCGTTCTTCGGGGGATTCCAAAAATTTCTCGATTTCAGGGAGCACATCTTCAGCCAGATGGGAGAGATCTTTGACAGTTCGAAGTTCAAGGATTTTTGAGGCAATCGCTTTACCAATTTCATCACGGGCCGAAACAGCCGCTGCTGTAACCGAGTCAGGGCGCTGGAGCGAGGTGCGAACCATCCGCATATCGGTTCCACAGGCGCGGCAATATTGACTGGGTTGACGTTCTTCAGTTCCACAGTTTGGGCAAAACATGGCTTCCCTCAAAAGATTTTCAATCTGGTGATTGCGTTTGGTGACACAATGAAGCTAGGCTGCAAAAATAGCCTTCCCATAATAGGAAATTGCTGGCCCGTCCAGCAACCTTCTTGAGAAATCTTTTCACCTGGTAGTTTTGGAGATATATCGGGAAAGCCATTTTCGTTCCTGCCCCTGGTATACCTGCTTCCAGGACCCTCACCCCAAGTTGAGATATTATGAACGGACAAGCCTATATTCTCCATGAACGTGCCAAAGCACTTGCCCAGTACCCGCATATGCGCCGTGTCGGGGGACTTCTCTACGTTTCAGGAACGTCGTCACGTCGGCCAGATAATTCTTTTGACGGTGTCACGCTCAAGGCCGATGGGACGGTTGAGCTTGATATCCGTGCCCAAACTCGGGCGGTGATTGAAAACATTCGGCTGATTTTACGCGAAGCCGGGGCTGACCTGACCCATCTGGTTGATGTAACTGTCTTTCTGGTGGATATGAAGGACTACACCGGGTACAACGAGGTCTATAATCACTATTTTCAGGCTGAAACCGGACCGACTCGAACCACTGTGGCTGTTCATCAATTACCCCACCCACACCTCTTGATTGAAATCAAAGCCATTGCCATTGACCCGGCTCATATTCAGGAAGATCGGGCCATTTTGTAGAAGTGAAGAATGAAGAATGAAGAATGAAGAATGAAGAATGAAGCTGATGTTTGGTTTTTGGTGACTGATTCTTGATGCTTGGTTCTTGGTGCATATTCGAAAGTATTGATACCTAAGCACTAAGCACTAAGCAC
>DAOQNB010000160.1:0-9196 GCA_035335845.1 Acidobacteriota bacterium
GAGCCAGGTGGTGCTATGTTGGGCAAAATTGAGGTCATTCTCAATTCTTCATTCTCAATTCTTCATTCTTCATTCTCAATTCTTCATTCTCAATTCTTCATTCTTCATTCTCAATTCTTCATTCTCCTCATGTTGCCGCTATGTCATTTTCACTTTTTCGCATACCGTCATTTGCCTTCCAATCAACCGAAGTGACCAACCAGTTGCGTGACTTACTGCAAGAACCAGCGGTGAAACGGGCGGTTCAATACCTTGAGGAAACAGCCGACCAGACGACCCGTGACCTTATCACTGTGAATGAAATTCCGGCCCCGCCATTTAAAGAGCACCAGCGGGCAATGTATGTCCTGCAGCGATTCCGGGAATATGGGCTGATCCATGCCCACATTGATGAAGAAGGAAACGTGCTGGGCGTCTTCCCTGGGGTCAATGACCCCGACGGAACTGGACCGTTTCTGGCACTGGCCGCCCACATAGATAGTGTGTTCCCGGAAGGAACGGATGTCACGGTCCACGAACGAGATGGACGTCTGTTTGCTCCGGGTATCGGCGACAATGCCAGTGGCCTGACTGGTGTCCTGACCCTGGCCCGGTGTTTTACTCAAGTTCCACTTAAGACCAAACAGTCAATTTTGTTTGTGGGCACCGTTGGCGAAGAAGGCCCAGGAAATTTGCGGGGTGTCAGGTACCTGTTTCAGGAAAACCCCTATGGCAAACAAATTACTGAATTTATTGCCTATGACGGGCCGGGAATTGAACGCATTACCCATCAGGCACTCGGTTCGCGACGCTATGAAGTCAAATTTGAGGGACCTGGCGGGCACTCGTGGGGCGACTATGGGATTGTCAATCCAGTCCATGCCCTTGGAAAATTCATTCATTACATGACAAGTTATCACCCTCCAACGATTCCCCGAACAACCTATAGCATCAGCGTGATTGAAGGTGGAACATCGGTGAACACGATCCCCCGGTCAGCCCGTTGCGAAGTTGATCTCCGGTCAGTTTCTGAAGGTGAACTTGATCATCTGGAACACCATCTCCGTGAAGCAGTCAAACAAGCCTGGGAAGAAGAAGAACGCGCCGCCGCACTCAGCCGCACCCGGCTCAAGTTAACCGTGACACCAATGGGAAACCGTCCATCCGGAGAAACACCAACCACCACCCGACTGGTCCGACTGGCTCAGGCAGCAACCATGATTTGCGGATGTCGCCCACTGCTGGACTGTTCTTCGACCGATTCAAATTTGCCGATTTCGCTTTCAATCCCTGCGATTACGATTGGGGCGGGCGGGCGCTGCAACGGATGCCATACGCTTGACGAGTGGTATGAACCCACTGAACGCGAACTCAGTTTACAGCGCGGGATCCTGTTGTTGCTGGGACTGGTTGGGTTAGCGGAAAAGACATCGGGTTGAAGACATTGGGCTGAGGGCCTGGGGCTGAAGAAGACGGGCTGAAGATGTTAGGTTGAAAACAGCAGTTTGAACCCGCTTTCTTCAGCTCCGAGCTTGCGAGTCTTCAGCCCAATATCTTCAGCCCCAGGCCCGATGTTTTCAGCCCGTTTTCTTCAGCCCTGGTTTCTACAATCCCAGGCCCTGAGCCCGAAGTTTCTCGATTCTCTCTTGGCAAAATCACAGCTATCCAGTATTGTTGGCAGGCTCTTTTGAGAAAAGATTCAATCATTTTGGTGATCCTTTCCTCAGTCGTCAGGTTGCCCCTCTTGAATCGCTTCGCAACAGTTCCTCAATCGTAGAATCTTGAGTTTTCACAGAGAGACGTCCCTGGGCGATTTTCTCTGAATATAATTTTTTTGTGCTTGTGACCTCTTTGCTTTTTTGGAGCGTCGTTGAGCAGATTGGCGAGTTTATGAGTTCAGTTGCTGCTACTGTTTCTGTCCGTCCCCGCTTGAATTGGGTCAATATTACGGTTTTTTCTTTGCTTCATCTGGCTGCATTTGCGGCATTTTTTGTGCGTCCAACCTGGACCTCACTGGCACTTTTTGTGATTTTTTATTTATTGACCGGGTTTGGGATCACCATCGGGTTTCATCGCCTGCTGGCCCACCGGGGGTTTGAATGCTCCAAGTTTCTGATCCGTCTGTGGGCATTTCTTGGCACGGCAGCTTTACAAGGTGGCCCAGTCTGGTGGGTTGGCTTACATCGAAAGCACCATGCCGCAAGTGATCGCGACGAAGATCCGCATTCACCCAAGGACAGCTTCTTCTATGGCCATATGGGCTGGATGCTGGTGCGTTCGTCCCTGTCGCGTCATCGGATTCTGGCTCGGGATCTGGCCTCAGACCGATTTGTCAACTGGCTTGACCGGGGCATGGGTGGATTTAGCCCGCTTTTGCCCTGGCTGCTCACCATGATCATCTGCTTTGCGGTTGATGGTTGGGCCGGGGTCATTTGGGGCGGAGTGTTACGCACGCTTTGGGTCTGGCATGCTACCTGGTGTGTCAACAGTGTCTGCCACCGCTGGGGCAGTCGGCCACACGATACCCGTGAGAATAGCGGAAATGTCTGGTGGGTTGGCCTCTGGGCGCTTGGCGAAGGCTGGCACAATAACCACCATGCCCATCCAAAAGCAGCGATTCATAACTACCACTGGTGGGAAATTGACCCTTCAGCCTACTTGATTCTGGGAATGGAAAAGATTGGATTGGTTCGAAAAATCGTGCAATCCAATAAAGCCTGACCAGTTCACACAGTATTTATCAAGAAAAGCCACCCGAATTCAGGTTCAACCAGATTCGGGTGGCTTTTCTTTTTTCGGAAGGCAGACGGAGCTGAAGACTTCGGGCTAAAGACTTCGGATTTAACCTGTTGTTTTCAACCCAACATCTTCAGCCCAATGTCTTCAGCCCGTTGTCTTCAACCCCGAGCCTGCGAGTCTTCAGCCCAATGTCTTCAGCCCTTGCCGTTTAAGGCCGTGGCACACCAGATGGCGCTTCAACAATCAAGCGGAATGGAATTGACTGGATCCCCACGCCATCGGCCAGACCGTTGAGGAACAGTTGATACTCTCCCACGGGAGTGTCGGCACTGGTTCTAACCTGTAACAGGCCACGGTCTTGAAAACCAGTTGGGCTTGGGGCAATTTGGGTTCCTGGGGGAATCTCACCTGAAATGATCAAGGAAACAGTTCCGGTATAATTGACCCTGGTAATCGTCACGTCATAACTGGTGCTTTGGCCCTGAGTAACCGTTCGACTTAACGGGTCTACGCCTAACTGAACAATTGGCGGTGGCGGAACAACATTAAATACAAAATCATTTGAATCATAAACAATTGCACCATCAGCCTTTCCGGTAATCCGAAACCGATAGGCGCCAGGCGGAGTTTCAGGAGTTGATGTCACAAGGACTGGAAACCGGAAGGCAGTGGTGTCATTGGCTCCAAGAATGGCTTTCACTCCGGCGTCCTGGCTTCCTCCAATTTGCTCAAGCGTCAATCGAACTGGCAACAAATATTCAGTTCGACTCAAGATCGCAATATAGGTGGTTCCCTGTCCGGCCAGGACCGACCATTGCGGCGGTTCAATGATAATCCTGACGCTTGGTTGGATCGGCAATACCCGCATGGTCACAACCACTGGCACCACACTGATTTCGCCAGCGCCCGTTCCTCCGATTTTAAGCTGATAGGTGCCAGGTACGACATCTGGGCGCAACTCAAGCCGGAGCGACGTGGAATTGCCAGTGATTTCGTTGAGCGTGAAGAATGGATTTGAACCTGCCGGTGCCCCAGTTACCGAGAAATTGACCGTGCCGGTGTAGTTTGTCCGACTGAGCGAAATATTGAAAAATGTGCCCTTCCCCTGAGTCACAGTTTGAAAAGTTGGTGTGGCGCCTAAAATCACCCTGGCGTCCACATTGACCCCAAGTGAAAGCACGGCTGATTGAACCGTTACCCCAGACGCGGTGCCACGAACTTGCAAGGGAAAGGTCCCGCCAGAAACAGTTTGTGAAGCTGTCAACACCAGCTTCGCCGTTTCAGCCACTGCCGGGTTGGGCAAAAATTGAGCGGTCACGCCGTTTGGTAAGCCACTGACAGAAAGCAACACACTACCAGTGAAATTGACTCGCTGGAGGTTAATGGTAAAGGTTGTCTGTTCCCCTGGTTTGAGTGACCGGTTTTCCGGATACCCTTCAAGTGAAACACCACCTGGCCGGTTTGGTCCGGTGATATTGAGAGTGGTTGTGGCGACACCGCCTGGGGTTCGGACCCGAATCGTCACCGATTCACCAAAGAGTTGCGGAGGAAGGGTAAATTGAAGCCGGGTTGGATTAAGTACATTGACGTTTGAAATCGGCTCATTTCCAGCAAAAACCTGGGTCTCGGGCGAGAAATTTTTTCCCTGGATGGTGATTTCGGTACTCCCACTTCCGGCATTGATCTGGGTTGGCGCGAGCGTGGTGATAGCTGGTTTTCCAAAAGTCGCCCGAACGAGCTGCCCATTGGCACGATCCAGGATATAAAAACTGGTCTCATCCAGCGCAACCGCAACCGGCTGGATCACAGTTCCGGGTGGCAGCAAATCCCGCGTTGTCACCTGTTCATCCATAATGGTCACGACGTTGACGTTCCCTGGAACCGTCACATACAGATTTCCATCCGCATCAGCCGTAATGCCGCCCGGATCGGTTAACGGGAGGTTGCGTAATTGACGACCGGCCTGTGATTGAATTGTTTTGACAGCTCCACCGGGCAAGGCGATCTGGCGGATTTGGTCGGTGGCCTGGGTGACTGACAGAATTCTGCCCACCAGAGTAAGCCGTTGAGGGGTGTCAAACTGAGCGGAAACACCAGTTCCATCCTGTGTTCCAGCCTGCCCTAAAGTCCCAGCCAGCAAACTGAGACGATAGCCACTGCCTTTGGGACTTGCCTGCCAGATGACATGGTTAGCGGCATCAGTGATGAAAAGATCTTCGTTTCCGTCAATTTCAATATCACGCGGCGCCCAACTGGTTGCCAGTCCAGCAGTTGCCAGGTCGGCTTCGGTGAGAATGGTTTTTACAGCGCCCGAAGCAACGTCAACCTGGCGAATCGCACGATTGGCGGTATCCACCAGATAAACATTTCCATTGCGGATCCCAATTCCAAGCGGTGCATTGAATCGGGCAGAGTCACCTGCTCCATCAGCATCACCCGAGAGTCCTGACCGCCCGGCAAAATCGCTCATCGGTTGAAAGGCCTGACTACGCCGAATGACGTGATTGGCAAAATCAGAGGCCAAAATGGTGGTTCCCTGCACCACCATATCGCTCTCGGCAAAAATCCCTGACGATACAGTTGCCACCGAACTGATTTGGAATGAAAAGGTCTTGCTCAATTCCCCAGAGCGAATGCGAATCGCCGCCACGCCGGGGCCGAGAGCCGTCAGCCGTCCGTCAGCCGTGATGCTGGCCAGTGTCTGGTCTTCGGTTTCAAACGTCAGTGATGGATTTGGAATTTCAACGCCATTGCCATCCAGCACCTTGACCCGAAGTTGGGTAGATACATTGGCATTGATGAGGAGCGAATCTGGCTCGGTAATTTTAATATCAGACGGAATCCTGCCAATTCCCGTGCCAACTTTAAAGCTAACCGTGTTTGATCGGAGTCCCTCTGGGGTGACCACAGCCACCTCATAGGTCCGGTCTTCGGCCAGCAAATCAGCCGGAAGGTCTTTGATAATCAACTTTTTGGTGGTGGGTTTTACCTTGCCGGTGACTTCACGCTGGTTAAAAAGTACTTTCGAACCAGCCACCAAACCAGTCCCGGCAATCCGAATTTTGGCGGGTACCGTTCCCTTTGGTGTTTGATTGGGTGTGATGGAGGTGATGGTTGGGGCTGCTGGTTGGGCAGATTGTTTTTTCGCCAGAACAACCCTGTGAAATGGCGTTCCACTTGTCCAAAAAAGCCCCGCCCCAACCAATAATAGACTGAATAGAGAAACCGCAATCGCTGAATAAAATCGTCGTATCATATTGATCTCCCTGCAAATAACTGAAGAGCAAAATAGTCAGTACCACCCGCGTAAGCAGATGGGGGTCTCAAAACCTTTTGACCCCTTGAAAAGGATGACAGAATGAAAGTCTCAAATTGGTGAGATTGAATATGGAGTAAAAATATTTACACCAGAGTATCATTCATTGGTTTGCATTTCGATGCAAAACAAAACGGGCGGAAACCAGTGTAGTTTCCGCCCGTTTTTCCACAAGCTTAAGCTTGAACTCTGAACTTCTTTTATTGCACTTGATACAAAAATTGACCGGTTTCGTTCAGGCTGACGTGAACAGTGGCCAGCGTCTTGCCAGCAGCCATTTTGGCCAAGACTTCTTCCGCCATTTCCGGCAGCATGGTTCCGGTCAGGATGTGATCTACGTTGCGGGCGCCGCTTTCGACTTCAGTGCAGCGCTTGACGATTTCATCCACCACAGCTTCATCATAACTAAAAGCCGCGTTGTGATTTTCGGTCAACCGCCGACCAATCCGGCCCAGTTGCAGAGTCACAATCTGGCGCATCACGTCATCAGCGATTGGGTAATAGGGCACAACCACCATTCGACCCAGTAAGGCCGGTTTGAACGTCTTGATCAAGGCAGGGCGGATGGCTTCAACCAGTACTTCTGGTTCCGGTCGTGGTTCTTCCGGATCGGTACACAGCAGCATCATCGAATCGCTCGCCACGTTTGAGGTCAGCAAAATCACCGTGTTCTTGAAGTCAATTTCGCGGCCTTCGCCATCTTCCAAAATTCCCTTATCAAAGACCTGATAAAAGAGTTCCATCACATCCGGATGGGCTTTTTCGACTTCATCAAGCAGCACCACCGAATAGGGTTTGCGGCGAACGGCTTCGGTCAAGACACCACCTTCGCCATATCCGACATAGCCTGGAGGCGAACCTTTGAGCGATGAAACCGTGTGGGCTTCCTGATATTCGCTCATATTGATCGTGATCAGGTTGCGTTCGCCGCCATAGAGCGTTTCAGCCAGTGTCAGTGCGGTCTCGGTTTTTCCGACGCCGCTGGGCCCAACCAGGAGGAAAACTCCAACCGGGCGCCGGGGATCAGTCAAACTGGCTCGCGAAGTCCGAATTCGCTGGGCAATACTTTCCAGGGCCTGGCTCTGGCCTACAACACGCTGTTCGAGACGATCTTTGAGCGCCAGCACGGCATTGATTTCATCGGTCACCATGCGACCAACCGGGATGCCCGTCCAGCCGGAAATGACTTCGGCAATGGTTTGACCGGTCACACAAACCTGCATCAGTGGTGTTTCACCTTGAACAGCTTCCAGTTCTTCCTGAAGCCACTGCAAATCGGTGCGGAGTGATTCCGGGCTTTGTTTCGCCAGTTCGCGGTCTGGGGTTGGTTCTCCGTGATGGAGTGCTTCCAGGTGGGCTCGAATGTCGCGAATTCGATTGATGAGGGCTGATTCCTTGTCCAATTGATCTTTCAAACGTGAACGTGTTTCTTCGACTTCGATGCGTTGCGTGGTCAAGTCACGAATGCGTTGATCATGCGCAGCACCCGTCGCAGTTTCGCGTTCCAAAACGCGGATTTCCGTGGTCAACTGCTCAATCTGGCGTTCGGCATCTTCAATGGCTGGCGGCGTCGCCACCTGCCCGATGGCAACGCGGGCACAGGCGGTATCCAACACGCTCACCGATTTATCCGGGAGTTGCCGCCCGGTAATGTAACGATGCGAAAGTTTTACCGCGGCTTCAATCGCTTCGTCCAGAATGCGAACGTTGTGGTGGGTTTCGAGTGATTCAACGATGCCTCGCATCATCACCATGGCTTTGGCTTCGCCCGGTTCTTCGACTTTGACCACCTGGAAGCGTCGCGCCAGCGCCGCATCTTTTTCAAAATATTTTTTGTATTCCGCCCAGGTTGTGGCGGCAATAGTTCGCAGTTCCCCACGAGCCAGCGCGGGCTTGAGCAGGTTAGCAGCATCATTTTGACCTGCCTGACCGCCAGCACCGATCATGGTGTGCGCTTCGTCAATGAACAGAATGATTGGCTGCGGCGACGCTTTCACTTCATCAATCACCGACTTGAGCCGGCTTTCGAATTCGCCTTTAATTCCAGCCCCGGCTTGCAAGAGCCCCAGGTCGAGCGTCCGAATTGCCACTTTTTTGAGCACTTCCGGTACATCGCCTTTGGCCACCCGGAGCGCCAGCCCTTCGACAACCGCAGTTTTTCCAACCCCGGCTTCACCAGTCAGAATCGGGTTGTTTTGGCGCCGACGGGTCAAAATATCAATCACCTGCCGGATTTCGAAATCACGGCCCAACACCGGGTCAATTTCACCTTTGCGCGCCCTGGCAGTCAAATCAATCGTGAATTGATCCAATGCCGCCGATTTAATTGAATTTGAGTTTTGCGAATTGAATTGAGTTTGATCTGCCGGTGAATTCAATTCAGTGGTGGCAGCCTGGGCTTCAAGGGAGCCAGCCGTAACTTCAGTGAACTTGCGTTGTAGCGGTTCAACTGAAATTTGGAGCAATTCGCGCGAGGTTTCGCGGCCAATGCGGGCCAGTTGTTCATTTCGGAGGAGTGCCAGGAGCAGGTGACCCGTGCGAATAGACGTCACACCAAACTCGACCGAGGCCACCAGCCAGGCTTCCTGAATCAGTTGTGGAATGCGCGGGGAGAGCGCCGGAGTCCGTCCATTGCCGGTCTTGAACCGGTCCAACGTCCGCAAAATATCACGTCCAAGCTGGGCCTGATTGACTTCAAACGCCCGAAAAATCGCGATGCAATCAGTGTTGGGCACATCCAGAAGCTTTATCAGCAAGTGCTCGATTTCCACGTCATAGTGGGTTCGCTGCAGACACAAACCGGCTGATGCTTCGAGTACCGCCCGGCACGTTGGATTTAATTTACCAATGAGTGATTTAAGATTGACATTCATCGCCTTCGTTCCTACCAGAGAGTTATACCATTTTGGGATCAGGGGCTCTGGATCAGGGAAATACAATTTTTTCAATAATTTAGCCTTTCCATAATGCGAGAACTTCAGTCCAAAATGGTATTAAATTAAATTTCTTTGATTCTGAGTAAGTGCAAATCGAAGGCCAGAGTTTGGGGCTGAAGACTCGCAAGCTCAGGGCTGAAGACTTCGGGCTTGGGGCTGAAGACTTCGGGCTTGGGGCTGAAGACTTCGGGCTTGGGGCTGAAGACTTCGGGCTTGGGGCTGAAGA
>DAOQNB010000161.1:0-9170 GCA_035335845.1 Acidobacteriota bacterium
TTGTCCAGGGGCGGGTTGATCTTTTCAGCGGCTGCGATTCATCCCCACCCTACCGCTTCGCGGTTGAGGATGGGGCTTCCTCGCATTTTTTCTGGTAAAACGATCCGCTTTGGTTGTACCTGTCTTCTGTCACCCCGTCAGTGTGTCACCTGTCATCATCGAACGAGCGGTGGCCGGCGTTTGAGAACGACAACCGTAATGTCATCTTCGGGGAGACACCCGGCTGAGAATTTTAAAGCTGACTCCACCAGACCTTCACAAATTTCACGCGCCGGTTTATGGGCAATATCACGGATCATAGTTTCAAATCGTTGATACCCAAGTTGTTCTTTGCGTGTGTTTTGCAGCTCAACAATCCCGTCACTATAAATCACAATCACGTCGCCAATGGACATGGTGAGAGTTTGGGCCGGATAAACTGCCATTGCTTTTGCCCCAAGCGGGTAGGCCCCAATTTCGATGCTGTGGACGGTTCGGGTTGGTGATTGGAACCAGTAGGGGAAGGGATGCCCTGCGTTTGAAAGCGAGATTTCACCGGTGTACAGGTTCACGAGCAAATAGCAGAAGGTCATCAGGTCACGACGACTGCCATTTTCATAAATCAATGTGTTCATGGCAGCCATTACGTCTTCGGCTTTGCTCGAAATAATGACCTGATTGAGCAGACCGCCTTTGGCCAGTGCCATCAACAGCCCGGATGAAATACCGTGGCCGGTGACATCCCCAATCACCACAGCCAGATGGCTGTCTGAAATCCGGATGTAATCATAATAGTCGCCGCTCACCCCAGCCGCTGGTCGCGAGAGTCCCGCCAGTTCAAAGCCGGGCAGTTCCGGGTCGCAACGGGGCAGCATTGAAGCCTGGATTCGTCCGGCCAGGGCCACTTCTTCTTCGAGGCGTTGTTTTTCCAGCCGTTCTTCAAGCAGTCGCGCATTTTCAATTTTGATTACCGCCACGCTGGCGATAGTGGTTAACACCTCCAGATCATCGGGCGTAAAGCGTTGCTCATATGGGTTTTCAACATAAATGAGCCCATGGACCTGGTCGCCAAGTGCCAGCGGCACGGCCATAACGGACCGCGTTCCAGAAAGGACAATGGATTGCTGACCGGCAAAGCGTGGATCCTGCTGGGCATTTAATGTGAGAACTGCTGTCCGGGCCACCAGTACCTGTTCGGTGATGTGACGACTCAGGGTGACTTCGCCGCTGATGGCTTTCCCTCCCACGCGGGCCACTTTGCAAATCAGCGAGCCTGCGGCCATTGGTTCTGACTGATTCTCATTACTCATCATCAGGTAGCCCCGCTCAACCGGCAGGGATTCAAAGACGATATTCATCACCTGATCGAGTACTTCATCCAAATCAGAGTTTGATAAGAGCGCCACCCCCACCTTGCTGACCAGCGCCAGAAGCCGGCGTTTGGGATCAGTTGGTGGTCCGCTGACCTCAATCGCACTCGCACTCGTGGGCATCTTTGGTGCCACCACCGAAGTTTTTCCGCCCAATGGTCCCGAGGCACGCCCCAGAATTTCATCCGTTGCCCGAAATCCGGCCATGCCAATCGTCGCTTCTGGTGCGGTGGCTGGCATGCTATCGGCCAGAAACACGGCTGTCCTCGACAGATTGCTGACCGAGTGAATGGTATCACTGGCAAATTCGAGATCCGTCTCACCAATCCGAATGATATCCCCCGGCTTGAGCCGAATCGGCACGCTCACCCGCATTCCGTTGTAGTAGGTGCCATTGGCGCTTTGCAAATCTTCCAGAATATACCCGTTTTCTTCTGCCCGAAGTCGGGCATGAAGACGGGAGGCAAACGAATCTGGAATCGCAATATCAGCCCGGACCGAACGTCCAATAGTATTTTGTGGACGGACCAGACGAACTTTTTGAGGCGGATAACCCGGCGAACGAATGATCAGTGAGTACATGGCGGCGAGGATTCAACTCCAGGTCTTTAGAAATGAAGAATGTCTCAATCAAACCACAGGAGATTCGAACACATCGGGTTCAGGGTTCAGGGTTCAGGGTTTGATCTGAAGCCGTCGAACTGGCCAGCGATTCAGCCAGGCTCAACCCGATGGTCTGAACCGTCAACTCAAGCCTGAGTGTTCCAATCCGGTGTGGACTGATTTAAAAATCTGCTACCTGACATTTTACAGAGACAGACGTTGTGCTGGCAGTCAAAGAATATTGACCTGGCCAGATTAACGGATGACTCTCTTTTTGAATGATGCGAACGAAGGTCAGGCAGATTGTGTAGAAGCCCTGATTGTAGTCTGGCTGAGTGTCAAATGTCATCAATCTTCATTCATTCGATGTAGGAGTTGCCCGCAGATAATTCCAAATTTGATCGCGAATTTGATCAGTTTCGAGTTTCTTGAGGTCATACTCCTGCTGCATCAAGGTCAGTTGCTGTTCAGCCTCGAAAATCTCCTGTTGGAGCCGGGTTTCTTCAGCCTGGATTTCAGCGCGGATAATCCGTTCTCCTTCAGCCTGATCCAGAATTGTCCGGCCAAGCAGCTCATTTCGGATATTACCTGATCGGGCCTGGTTCTGTCCTTGCTGCCGCTTGAGTTGCGCAACCTGCGCGCGAGCCGATGCAATTTGAGTTTCCAATGCCCCCAGACGTGCCTGCTGGACCTGCAAAAAGCCGACGGCGACCTGGGCCTGTTGCTGGTCGCGCATGGATTCCACGGCTTTGACCAGCGCACGAAGTTCTTTGGCTATCGCCAGTTCGGGTGATTCATTGGCCGGACTCGCCGCTTCGCTGGGTTGGGTTGATGGGGGAGTTGGACGTGAGGCTGGGCGTGTATTTTGAGGCGAGATTCGCGTGGCAATCTCGTGTGCTGGTCGTTCCTGTGCTAAGGTCGTGGCCGTGCCGGTAAGCATCAACGCCAGTGTCAAGCCGAAATACAGTGAGCAGGTCCTGAGTTCTTGCCGTCCAGTAGAAAAAAGAAAGCAGTGGGCCAAAAGTGTCATAAGGAATCCTTTTTGGTCGGAAATTCTTGAATTGAAATGGTTTCGCTGTGGACATTGGTATCCGGAAACCGAACCCTTGTGAAGGAAATGCCATGAAACCGGAAATCACGGATCGTGTCACGCACCTGCTGGCATCGCGTTCCAAACAGATTCGTGCTGATTGGGACTATATTCCGGCAGCCGTGCTTGTGCCAATTTTTTCAAAAGACAATATCCCACATCTATTGTTGACCAAGCGCTCCACAAAACTGCGCGACCATAGTGGCGAAGTGGCGTTTCCTGGCGGTCGGGTTGACCCGGAAGACCAAACCCCACAGGTTACTGCGCTTCGCGAGGCTGAAGAGGAAATTGGACTCAATCGTCAGGATGTGCGATTGCTGGGGGAAATGGATGAATTTCTGACCATGAGCGGGTACTTGATTACGCCGGTGGTTGGGTGGATTCCGTACCCGTATGACTTCCAAATCAATGCCCACGAAATTGAATATCTGATCGAAGTGCCAATTCCGGTCATTGATCAGCCTGAAGCGCTGGAAGTTCGCCAGTTTCAGGTGCTGGGTCGGACGCGACCCGTTTATTTTTACCACTATGGTGACAGAGATCCGATTTGGGGTGTTTCAGGGCGAATTGTGAACCAGTTTTTGTCGCTGGTGTACCCTATTCTTCGCGAAGCCGTGGCGCTGTAAGATCTTTTGATGGAAGGTTTGATGAAGGTGGGTGTGCGGAAAGTGGACCAATCACGCGGGCTGAAGACGCAGAGCAGGGCAAGGGATAAAACCATCCCCTTGCCTCTCTCTCAAGCGGGAAGAATACAGGTCACTGAAACCGCATGGTTCGCGGGTCAATTCCAAACCGGGCCAGTTTCATATTGAGGGTGGTTAATTTGATGCCCAGAATCTGGGCTGCCCGTGTCTGGTGGCCACCGGTGCGGCGGAGCGCCTCGGTGATGAGTTGTTTTTCAAAAGCTTCAACTGCGTCCTGAAGTGATAAGTTTTGTTGAGCGAGTTCACTCAGGGATGAATTGTTTTCTTGCGGTTCACCCTGCCCGAGCGGTGGCGGCAGGTCCGGAAGACTGACCGGCTTGGTTCGCAGATGATGCACCGCATAGAGCATCGCGCTTTTGAGTTCTTTGATGTTACCGGGCCATTCGTACTCAAGCAACCGTCGTCGGGCATCAGTTCCCAGGGATCGGTCCTCCCGGCCCAGCGTCTGCAAAAATTCACTCAGAAAATGTTCAGCCAGCATTTCAATGTCAGCTTTGCGTTCCCGGAGTGGTGGAATGACCAGCCGGTCTGCCTGAGCAATGCAGGTTTCGCGGGTATCGGCTTCGCCCACTGGGAGCAGGCCAAACACCAGGCGGACATCAAAATGTGCCTGGGATTGGGATGTCACCAGATGGGGCTGGAAACTGGCAGCCGGTCTTGGAAACGGCGGAAGGAGCGTGCTCGAACTGTCAATTCGGGCCAGTAGATCAGACAACTCAGCCGGCCAGGCAACCAGTCCACCGAGATAGAGCGTGCCGCCACGCGCCAGTTCCAGCAACCCCTGCCCGGTTGTGCTGGCGCCCATCGTGGACAATCCCAGTAATGCTGCCCGGAGTGAAGCTGGTGACAGGGTCTGGCATTCAATGGCAATAAATGGCTGATGGCTGCGATGGCTTAAATGATGAAGTTGGCGTGCAAGAAAGCGTTTTCCCGTGCCTGGCTCCCCGATCAAAATCAGGGGACGGTCATGCGAGGCGTGGGCGTGCAGAATCGAACGCGCATCCTGTGCCCAGGCGCTGACCCCAAGAATGGATTGTGGCGTGACCATCGAGGTGATCTCAGGTTTAGGTTCCATCCAAGAATATGTGATCGGGAAGACACTTCCAGTAGATAATGGCTTATTTGACAAAGGAAACTGAGTCAAATTACACCTCCGGGACGATAAAAGATGGCCTGGAGTTTTGTCTCACGGATTGTTTGGGAGTTAGTGCCGAAATGGAAAGAAAAGTTTCAGAAGAGCCTTTACGCTTGAGTCAATGAAAGGTTCCAGTAAATTTTTCAGTCTAATTTCGGGCTTTTCCAGAGAGTTTTTGAAACTTCTGATTTGTCCCTTGAGGTTGACAAGTTCGTTTTTTCGTTTGATAATGCCCCTTTTCTCAAAAAGCACACTTTTTCGCTTCAATACAGAAGAAGATATCATCACATCGAGAGGGTTGATCAAAACCCTGGAGGGAGTCCTTTGTGTCGTACGCAGTCGTTCTAACTGGAGGCAAGCAGTTTCGTGTTCAGGCAGGGGAAGTGGTTCGCTTTCCATCCCTGGCAGCCAATGTTGGAGAATCGGTCGAATTTGACCAGGTGTTGGTCCTTTCCAATGGCTCAGAAATCAAAATTGGACAGCCAACCGTCACCGGTGCCGCCGTCAAGGGGGTTGTGGTTGAACAGGGCCGCGGCCCGAAGGTCATCGTTTTTAAATTCAAGCGCCGCAAGCAATACAAACGGAAACAAGGCCATCGCCAGGGATTTACCGCGGTGCGCATTGAATCCATCGCCTAATGGCATCCGTGGCGCTGCTCACAGGCAATTTTACATCATAAGATTTCGCATTGGTTGAGAGAGGTTTTTGTTATGGCTCACAAAAAAGGTGTTGGTAGCTCGCGAAATGGTCGCGATTCAAATGCAAAACGCCTCGGTGTAAAGCGTTTTGGTGGTCAGTTTGTGACCGGTGGTTCGATTTTGGTGCGTCAGCGCGGGACTCGGTACAAGCCCGGCAACAACGTTGGCATCGGTTCCGATGACACGTTGTTTGCTTGTGTTGACGGCTATGTCAAATTCGAAGACAAGGGACGTAAAGGAAAATACATCAGCGTGTATCCAACGCCAGCCGTGGCGCCACAGGTTGCCGCCGCTGTCTAATTTTTCCAGTACATATTGTCCTGACAGGTTTCCACTCTTCACGGGCACGGGCTGACCAGAGCAGTCCCGTGCCCTTGTGTTTTTTGCTATATGTTTATTGATCGAGCTAAAATTTACGTCGAAGGCGGTCACGGTGGAAACGGCTGTTTGGCGTTCCGACGTGAGAAATTTGTCCCCCGTGGCGGTCCATCCGGGGGCGATGGTGGCAACGGAGGCTCAGTGTATCTGGAAGCTTCTGACCAGATGAACACCCTGCTTTCATTTCGCTATAACCCACAATACAAGGCTGACCGTGGCCGACACGGCGAAGGCAGTTGCTGCCACGGCAAAAGCGGCGCCGATATGATTGTCAAAGTACCGATTGGCACCCAGGTCTTTGACTTTGATACCAATGAACTGATAGCGGATTTAATGGAACCGGGCCAGCGGGTGCTGGTGGTTGCCGGTGGACGTGGCGGACGCGGCAATGCCCAGTTTGCGACGTCAACCAATCGAGCGCCGCGTCGGCATGAACCTGGATACCCTGGCGAGATGCGCTATCTGCAGCTTGAACTCAAAATTTTGGCGGATGTTGGCTTGCTCGGATATCCAAATGTCGGGAAATCCACTTTGATTTCGGTGATTTCTGCGGCGCGACCCAAAATTGCCGACTATCCGTTTACCACCCTGGTGCCGAATCTGGGCGTGGTTCAACTGGAAGATTACCGCAGCTTTGTCGTGGCTGATATTCCGGGCTTGATTGAAGGCGCCCACGAAGGCCACGGCCTTGGCCTGCAGTTTTTGCGCCACGTCGAACGAACACGGTTACTGCTGCATTTGATTGATGTCTCAGAGTTTTCAGGTCGTGATCCGATACAGGATTATGAAACGATTATGCGCGAATTGCGCTTTTACAACACTGAGATTGCCGAGCGTCCGCAGATCGTGGTGGCCACCAAGCATGACGTGGTGCAGTCACCTGAACGAACCGACGCGCTGCGTGATTTTTGCAAAGCCCGCGGATTGGAATTCTTTGTGATTTCATCGGTTACGGGTGAAGGCGTCAAACCGCTGATGTATCGAGTTGATCAGAAATTGACGGAGTTGAAAGCCAAACAGCCCGCACCACCATCAATTTTTCAACCATCGGTCAGGGTTGAACCCGGTGTCACTGCGGTTGTCGAAGAGTGAGGCCATGGGACCAACACCGCGCCGAATTGGGCTACTTGGGGGAACATTTGATCCGATCCATTATGGTCATTTGCGTCTGGCGGAAAGCTTGATCGGACTGTTTAGTTTTGATGAGTTGCTGTTTATTCCAACCTATAGCCCGCCTCACAAACAATTTGAGCAGGTGACCACCGCCTATCACCGCCACACGATGACGGTACTGGCCACGCTCCATTCGGAGCACAGCCGGGTTTCAACCATTGAACTGTTTGCGCCGGAAAAGCCCTACACGGTTGAAACGGTAGGCACGTTTCGCAACATCTATGGACCAGATGCCCATATTTTCTTTCTTATGGGCGCCGATTCGTTTGGAATGCTCCACCAATGGTATAAATTTCAGACGCTCATTGACCTCTGCCACATCATCGTGATGTCGCGTCCAGGATATGACCTGGGAGATGCCGCACTCCATCGCGAACGATTTGGCGAGAATCGGGTGGTTGATTTTCGAAATGGTTTTTCGCTCTCAACGATTTCAACTGAACTGACTGCCCCCAACCCACGGATTTTTCTGACGGATCTGGTGGCATTGGATGTTTCCGCAACGGAAATTCGCGCCGCCGTCAGTCAAGGAAAGTCTATCGCGCAATATGTTCCACCGATGGTGGAACGCTACATTTACGCTTATCAGCTATACAAAGAAAAGTAGAATCAAGATCACATGACCGAATTGATGCCAAACACCTCTTCGCAACTGGATGCGGTGCTTTCTTCCCCCAGTGACGTTCAGGATGCGCGTCTCTGGACTGCCATTCGGGCAGCGCAAGAAAAGAAAGCCTTTGACATTGTTATTTTAGGAATTTCCCAGGTGACCAGCTTTGCTGATTACTTTTTGTTGTGCAGCGGCTCTTCAACCCGTCAAACCGAAGCGATTGCTTCTGAAATTGAGAAAAAACTTGGCGAGCAGGGCACCTACACCAACCACAAAGAAGGCGCTGGTGAGTGGATTCTGTTTGATTATGGCGACATCATCATCCACGTCTTCACCAAAGAAACCCGTGCATTCTATGACCTGGAACGCCTCTGGCGTGATGGCCGCCGGATCAATATTCCAAATGAAAGTGAATGAGGTCAGTGACCGCTCAGGGCAAAGGTTCAGCGTTCCGCCTCCAAGGCGGCTCAACTGAGTTCAATCATTTTTCATTTCGAATCTGAATTTTTAACCCGCCTGAAGGCAAAACTCTGAACTTTTTTGTTTGATGAAAAAGGATGCACAGGCCGATCCAGGAATTGTCATCGTGGCTGAGTCGCGGGCCATGCGCGACGTACTGGATCGAGCCGTCAGAGTGGCGCCCACCGAAGCCAACCTTCTCCTGAGCGGCGAAAGCGGCACCGGCAAAGATTTACTCGCCCGCTGGATTCACGAACACAGCCTCCGGGCATCAGGCGCCTATGTCAAAATTGATTGCGGCACACTGCCTGAAAACCTGCTCGAAGCCGAACTTTTTGGATATGAACGTGGCGCCTTTACCGGCGCTTCGGCCACCAAACCCGGTCGGTTTGAAGCCGCGCAAGGTGGAACGCTGGTGCTCGATGAAGTCACCGGTCTTTCACAGCAAGCTCAAGCCAAGTTGTTGCGTGTGATCGAAGATCGTCGCTTTACCCGACTTGGCGGTACTCAGCTCCTTTCCCTGAACACCCGACTTATTTCCTTGACCAATATCAACCTGCTTGAAACTGTCTCCCGCCGTGCCTTTCGGGCGGACCTGTTTCATCGGCTGAATGTGATTCCGCTTGAACTTCCTTCCCTGCGCGAACGGCGCGAAGACATTCTCCCCCTGACAAAATACTTTCTAGAACTGGTTGCCCGCCGTCATGGCCGTCCGCTCTGTACCTTGACTCCGGAAAGTCAGGCAGCGCTCAAAGGGTATGCGTTTCCAGGAAATGTGCGCGAACTCTTTCATCTGATTGAGCGTGCTGTCTTGCTGACACGTTCGGAAGTGCTTGGCCTTGAAGTTTTTCCAGCCCAGATCACATCAGCCGTTTCGATCATCCGTTCCCGCGAGCAACAGCCGACGCTGGCCCAGCTCGAAGCCCTCTACATCCGTGAAGTGCTGCGCTCAACCCGTGGTCAAAAGAGCC
>DAOQNB010000162.1:0-9128 GCA_035335845.1 Acidobacteriota bacterium
CCTGGGGTGCAAAGCCACCCCAGGCTACCTTCTGGCTACCTCTTCGAGGTGCATTGTGTGGTTAACCTGGCGCATATGACTCTGAACCCTGAACCCTGAACCCTGAACCCTGAACCCTGAATTTTATGGACTCGAATCAACCCAGAATCTTAGTCGGTGTTGTTGAACGTGTAACCTACCATAATGCTGATAGTGGTTACACCGTGGCTCGTTTACGCGTGGCTGGTGAAAAAGATCAGGTGACGATCACTGGAAATTTTCCAGCGATGACACCCGGAGAAACCCTCCGGTTAACCGGAGTCTGGATCAGTCATAAACAATATGGCCCGCAATTTAAAACCACTTCCTATGAAGTGTGTAAGCCCGCCACTATTGCCGGGATTGAAAAGTATCTTGGGTCGGGGTTGATCAAAGGGATTGGACCTGTGACCGCCAAACGAATCGTGGCTCATTTTGAAGACAAAACACTCGACATCATTGAACACGAGATCGAGCGACTATTGGAAGTTGACAGCATCGGCAAAAAGCGCGTCCAGATGATTACCCGCGCCTGGGCTGAACAAAAAGCCGTCAAAGAAGTTATGCTTTTTCTCCAGTCGCATGGGGTGACGACGCATTTTGCGGTCAAAATTTTTAAGGAATACGGCCCTCGCGCGATTCAAACCGTTTCAGAAAACCCATTTCAACTGGCACGAGACATTTATGGCATCGGTTTTAAGACCGCTGACCAGATTGCCGCCAATCTGGGAATTGCACCTGATTCGGTAGAGCGGATTCGAGCCGGAATCACCCACATTTTGTCAGATGCCACCGAGAACGGGCATTGTTTTTTACCTGAATCAAAACTCATTGCCGAAACCGAAGCCCTGCTCACAACCAACGTTCCAGAACTGATCCGGCGGACAGCCATGCAAATGGCCCATGAAAAAGAAGTCCAGCTTGAGGTTCGACCGGCACCAGATGACGACGAGCCAGAACGATTGTTTTATCTGCCGTCCCTGTGGTATGCCGAACAAAATGTGTCCCGATTGTTGCGCGGGTTGCTGGCTCGACCGCTCAATTATGATGAATTAAAAGTCTTTAGCTGGCTTGAACGCTACACGCGAAAAGAAAAACTGGAACTCTCTGACGAGCAAAAACTGGCGATTTTGACCGCGACCCAGCACCGGGTGATGGTTTTGACTGGTGGCCCTGGATGTGGAAAAACCACAACGCTCCGGGTGATGGTGAAACTGTTGACGGCGATGGGGAAGCGAGTTCAATTGGCCAGCCCCACCGGGCGGGCCTCATAACGCCTCTCAGAAGTGACCGGCGTCGAAGCCCGTACGCTCCATCGCTTGCTGGCATTTGACCCCAAAGAACGCGCCTTTACGCGCAATGCTGAATTCCCGCTTGAGGCCGATGTGGTGATTGTTGATGAAGCGTCAATGCTTGATATCGTGCTGGCTTCGCACCTGCTCAAAGCGGTTCCATCCACTGGACAACTGGTGCTGGTGGGCGACGTTGATCAGTTGCCATCGGTTGGTCCAGGCCGAATGCTGGCCGATGTGATTGACTCCAAATCAATTCCGGTCATCCGACTGACCCAGGTGTTTCGTCAGGCGCAAGGGAGTCTCATCATTACCAATGCCCATCGGATTCGGGACGGACACTTTCCGCGATTGATTGCCCCCGGTGGTGCAGAAGTCACCGACTGTTATTATCTTGAAGCTGAAGAACCCGAAGATATTCACAAGCTCCTGATCAATGCCGTCACTCGGAGCCTCCCCAAACGGTTTGGATATGACCCGCTGGCTGACATCCAGGTATTGACCCCAATGAACCGGGGTTCGGTGGGGGCGGCTGAACTCAATTTGATCTTGCAGCAACACCTCAATCCGTTTGCTTCAAACAAAGAGCAAATCGAGAAAATGGGTCGTGTCTTTCGCGAAGGTGACAAGGTCATCCAGAAGGTCAACAATTATCAACTCGAAGTGTTTAATGGAGATGTGGGCCTGATTCGCAACATTGACACTGAAAATCACACCGTCTGGATTGAATTCTCCGAGCGTGAAGTCGAGTATGACTGGGCCGATTTAAACGAACTGGGGCACGGTTTTGCCATGTCGGTTCACAAAAGCCAGGGGTCGGAATATGCCGCCGTGGTGATGATCCTGCACGCGCAGGCCTGGCCGGTACTCAGCCGGAATCTGGTGTATACCGGACTCACCAGAGCCAAAAAAACCGCTGTCATGATCGGCAACAAGCGCGCCATTGGCGCCGCGATGCGCAAGATGGAAGCCAGTACCCGCAACACCCGGCTCGCCGAAATTTTGCCGCTACCGATTGAATGAAGAATTGAGAATGAAGATTTTATAGAATTTCAGATAAAGAAACCACGGAATACACGGAACACACAGAAAATAAATCCAGATTCTTCAATAGTTTCTGATTATTTTCTTCATTCTTCATTCCCAATTCTTCATTCGTTTTACTCTACTGATATTGACCACTGGCTACTTGCTTTTTTGGGTTTTGGGAGGTGGTTCCGATACCAGCCGTTTCGTTTGGCGGTCAGGATTTGAATTTTCATCGGAACCTGGAGTCGGATGTGGAGGCAGTGACCCGGTTTGGGCTGTGGGTGCTTTGGACACAAGGCTGCCAGTTGACCGGTCTGGTCGCAAACTTTTCAGAAGATCAGTACTGAGGCTCTTGGTCAATCGCTCTGGGGTCAGGCTGTGCAAAAATCCGGTTGATCTGGCGGCTTGTTCGGCTTCGGCAAATTCATCGGCGCGCACTTGAGCGAGAGCCACAGCGGTTTCAAGCTTTTTGCATAATTCAAGCTGGCGCGGCTGTTTACGTACCCTGGCGCGTGCCAGCACTGTGGCTGGCTGTGGCTGGATGCCGGTAATGATGACATATATTTTTTCATCCAGCAGCCGATCCAGCAGCGATTGCAAGTTGACCAATCCCGTGGCGTCCATAACCGGGACCGATTGAATATTCAAAATCACGGTTCGTGTTCCATCGGCCACTTCGGTAATGGTCGCCATCGCTTTTTGGGCGGCGCCAAAAAAGAGTGGGCCAGCGATTTCATACAAAATTGTACCTTTAGGGAGTGGTTTACGCAGGGCGGGGTGATAATCCTTGATCAATTGGACATTTGAAATACGGGCCATCCAGTGCATAAACAGAAATGAGGCCAGTACCATTCCGGCTGAAACCCCAACCACCATATCAAAGACCACTGTCAGCAGAAAACACACCAGCATGACCACCACATCACTTCGCGGCGCCACCTTGAGCAGGTGAATAAAGTGTTTGGCCTCGCTCATATTCCAGGCCACGATCAGTAACAGGGCGGCGAGGGCGGCCATGGGGAGCATTGCCACCACTGGAGCCAGCAGCAACACTGCCAGAAGCACAAACAGGGCATGGACAATAGCTGCAATTGGCGACCGGCCTCCGGCACGGATATTGGTGGCCGTTCGGGCAATAGCACCGGTGGCAGCAAATCCGCCAAAAAACGGAGACAGCATATTCCCCAACCCCTGGGCAAAAAGTTCAGCATCCGGATCGTGTTGGGTTCCGGCCATGCCATCTGCCACCACGGCTGAAAGCAGCGATTCAATCGCCCCAAGCATGGCAATGGCGCAGGCCGAAGGGAAAAGCTCATGGATCAAATGGAAGGTGACAACCAGCGGTTTTCCGTCCGCGCCGGGGAAATGCCAGGGTAAGACTGGAAGTGGTGGCAACCGGGGGATTCCAGCGTGTTTGATCCCGTCAACTTCGTAAGAAAATCGGCTTCCAATCGTCGCGACATCAAAGCCTGGAATATATTTTCGCAACAGAAATGCAGAGAGGGCTGCGACCACCAGCGCCACCAGTGGCGCCGGGATGCGTTTTGTGAGTCGTGGCCAGGTCAGCAAAAGGATCAGTGTCAATGTCCCAATGATGAGATCTTCCCAGCGAGTTGTCGGGAGGGCCAGTGCCAGAGCTTCAACGCGCTCCAGGTACTCATCCGGCAGATGTGGGACGGAAAGCCCAAGAAAATCCTTGAGTTGCAGGGTCGCAATGACAACAGCGATTCCAGAAGTAAATCCGGTCGTGACCGGATAGGGTACATATTCGATAAATTTTCCGAGGCGCATCACTCCAAAGATGGCCAACATCACGCCCGCCATCAGTGATGCCAGGAGCAATCCCCCAAGGCCAAATTTAGCTGAAATCGGTGCCAAAACCACGACAAAGGCTGCGGTTGGTCCCGAAATCTGAGTCCGTGACCCGCCCAGGGCAGCAATGATTGTACCGGCAACGATAGCTGTATACAGACCATGTTGAGGAGCAACCCCACTGGCAATGGCCAGGGCCATTGAGAGTGGAAGGGCAACAATTCCGACAATAATGCCAGCCAGGGCATCAGCCCGAAAATCACTGGCGCTATAACCAGCCCGAAATGCCTCGCGAAGCGCAAAAGCAGGTTGAAGTTTGAACGACGTGAAAATGTCGTACCGCTTGGGAAGCCAGGAATCTTTCATGGAAATACAATTCAGTCAGTTGTGGGTATCCGCTCTGGGTTCCGGGTTCCGGGTTCCGGGTTCCGGGTTCCGGGTTCCGGGTTCCGGGTTCCGGGTTTTCGAAGGGGGCGCGGTTCAAAGCAACAGCGCCCTTACACCTTGTCACCTTGTCACCCAGTCACCTGTCATCCCATTCCTTCTTTGCGTTTGGTGGCCAGTCGTCCAGCCGCCTGACGAATCATATCCGGAATGCCTTTACTCTTACTCAGGTTAATCAGGTCACGTTGTTGCAGGCGATTCAGGAACTGCATGCTGAAGCTCACGGGGCAGCGTGGATTCCGAATCAGGTTATGCATGATGTTATAGGAACTGATCCAGGCACGGTTCATGGCAATTGCTCGCAGCACGTCTTCGTTAATGCCCTTAATTGCCGCAAACGCTTCCACTTCCAGATCGGTGATCTTGGGGTTCTTGATCACGGCGGTTGAAATCAGTTTGTTGGCATCCCGAATCAAAATCGCCCGGACTTCACGGTTCCCACGAAACGCGGCAAAAATCCGCTCTTTAATGGACATTCTGGCCAGTTGTTGATAGATCGAAAGGCGACTGATGTCTTCTTCGCCTTTCTGACGTTCTTTTGTGAGGTGCTGCGGAAGCGGAACACCTTCAACTACCTCAGTATCCGCGACATCTTTCACCATCCGGTTAAAAATCGCGAGGGCGTCTTCAACCGAGGGCGCTTCATCTGAAATCGGAACCCCGGCTTCAGCTTCAAACTCGGTGAGCAGTGCTTCAAATTCATCTTCAACAAACGGTGTTTCAGTAATCCCAGCAAATTTATCGGCGCGAGCCTTCTTTTCTTCGGCGATTCGAGCGGCCCCGAGTTCTTTTTCAAAGAATTCGAGTCGGACTTCTTTTGCCCGGCGCTCGGCTTCAAAGGTTCTGGATGGATTGTTCAGAACGGCATCAATCAACTCAGGTATTCGAATCAGACGCTGCTGGTTGATCGTGACGGCTTCAAGGAGTGACCCACTTTGGGTCATTTTGGCAAAGGCCAGAACGGCCTGGTCTGGAGTTGAAGCATTGACGAGCAAGGCTTCGCCGAGTGAGACAGAGGTCTTCGGCCAGGTCATGAGAAAGACCAGGACTTCTTCAGGAGTTTCCCGGTTTTGGGCAAATGGCACCAGGGATTCCGGGTCTTTTTCATTGAGTGAAGCCAGGGCTGCCGTGGCAATTTCCGGATCTGTATCCTGGGTCAACAACACTTGGGCAAACAACAAATCTTCCGGCGCCAGCGGGATCTTGCCCATCGCCGTCATCAGCTTGGCTGGACGGGGTGCTCTGCCTTGCTGAATCATTGCCACGGGTGGGGATGATGAGAGTTTGATATCTTTCTTCGGGCCGGCTGGCTTTGGCGGTGGTGGCGGGGCCGCGGGAGTTGTTGCCAGTGGTGGCGGCGGAGGCAATGGCGCCAGCGGCGCGCCCGGCGTGGCTGTCACCAGCGGGGGAAGGTCTAAATCCGCGACTGGACCGGTAAACATTGAGCCACCTGCCGGGGGCTTGGGCGGTGGTGCGGCGACAACTGTAAATTGAGCATCTGCCTGTGTTCCACGGCTTTGAGCGGCAGCTTCCTGACTGATGCGCTGCTTCCCATATTCTTTCTCAAAAAATTCAACTTTGGTTTCCCGGGCCCGGCGTTCGGCTTCAGGTGATCGCTTTGGGTTATGGAGAATGGCATCAATAAGTTGCGGGTTTCGAATCAACCGCTGCTGGTTGATCGTCAGCGCCTCAATCAGATGTGTACTCTGTGTCGAAAGCGCAAATTTGACAATCGCCTCATCAGGTGTCGCGCGATTTAAAATGACAGCTTCAACGACTGCCTCGGGGATGCCCGGCGTTGTGCATAAGAAAAAGAGCAGATCCGGCGGTGTATTGGCTTGATGAGCCAGCGACAGCATGACTTCCGGGTTAAATCCAGCGAGTGTTTCAGGCACGGCGGCCCGAATTTCTTCTTCGTGGTCGCGAATCAGAACCGAAAGCACGGTTAACAAATCTTCCGGTGGGAGGGGGAGGATACCCTTGGCGGCGGCAAGCCGGGCGGCTTTTGGCGCTTTCCCGGCACGGATGGCGTCAACAATCGGATGAGGCATAGGCGTTGGGTCAGATTTTCCACCTGTGAGCGGCTGTCGTCGCTCAAGGTACGTGTTGGTTAAAAATGGAAATTTAGCGGTGTGATACTGGAATTTTGAAGAGGGCATTATGCCACAACTCCAGGGAGTGGCCGAATGACAATTTTGGGGCGGAAGAAGTCGGGCTGGGGGCTAAGGGCTTGGGGTTGAAAAAACCAGGGCGGAAGAAGTCGGGCTGAGGGCTTGGGGCAATCGAAGGGATGAGGGATGAAAGAAAACCAGTTCTTCAGCCCGAAAATCTTCAGCCCTCAGCCCCAAGCCCTCAGCCCGAAAGTCTTCAGCCCTCAGCCCTCAGCCCCCAGCCCAAAAATCTCTTGACTCTCTTTCCGATTCAGAGTTGTATATCGCAACCTTATCTGAAATCACGTCAATTCTTTTTTAAATTACTGATTTAAGGAGTTTTATTCTGTATGCTGAACATTCGCCGGGTGATTTTATACAAACACGGAGTTGGATATTTTGAACGGGTTGGCAAAGTTGTTGACGATCAACGGGTTGATCTGTTTTTCCGCGCCTCAGAAGTGAGCGATGTGCTGAAATCACTCACTGTAATTGACCTCGATGGTGGCACGGTGGCCTCAGTCTCGTATGACTCAATCAAGCCGATTGAAGAACTACTGGCCGATATTGCCTTTAACATTCCTGACGAAGGCAGTTTGCTGCGATTGCTGCCACAGTTGAAAGGCGCTGAGGTTGAGGTCCAGGTGGGTTCTGAGACGATTGTCGGGACGGTGATTGGGATTGATTTTTCAAAAGCCCAGTCGGCTGACGGGATTATCACCATTCCTTTGGTGGCTCTGTTGACCAAAGCCGGTCAGTTGCAAAGTCTGAGTTTGCGTGAGGTCCGGTCAATAAAAATCCTCGATGATCGTCTGCAACGGGATCTTGAATATTATTTAAAAACCTATCTCGCCGCGAAAAAGAAAGATGTCAAACAATTTACACTCTTTGCCCAGGGAACAGGCACGCGACAGTTACAAGCCAGCTACACCGTGGCCATGCCCGTGTGGAAAGCGACCTATCGCATTATTTTGCTGGAAAATTCTGAGCCGACAATCCAGGGTTGGGCTGTGGTTGATAATACACAGGATGAAGATTGGGAAAATATTCATCTCTCGTTGATTTCAGGGTTGCCGATTTCCTTCGAGCACGACCTCTATACTGCCCGCTATCTGCGGCGTCCAGTGGTGCACGTCAAAGAGGAAGCGGCGGTTGCGCCACCCACCATGGAAGAAGGAATTCCGACTGAATTTTCCCGTGAACGGTCAACCCGTGAAATTGTACCGCCACCCCAATCCGTTTTTGATGACGTCATGGCAGCGCCGGCTGCGGTTGCCCCAGCCCCAGCCCCAGGCTTTGCCGCCCGGCGAGCGGCGGTCAGTACGGTTCAAGTCCAAACCCGAGAACGAGCAGTTGGCGATTTATTTCAGTATGAAATCACCTCGCCCGTCACCATCAAGCGTAATCAATCGGCCCTGGTGCCGATAGTTTTTACTAAATTCAAGGGACGTTCGGTGCTGCTTTATAACGAACTGACCCGAGGTCGGAACCCATTGACCTGCGTAGAGATGGAAAATACCACGGGGCTAACGCTTGAAGGCGGTCCGGTGACGGTTCTGGATGGAAGCACCTATGTTGGTGAAGCCATGCTGCAGACGATGCGACCGGGTGATAACCGGCTGATTCCATATTCGGTTGAACTTGGCGTCGTGGCAGACGCCACCATTGATGGACGCAAAGAACGCACCCATCGCGTTCGAATTGCAAATGGGACGATTGAAGCCAGCTATCTGGATATTCGGCAAAAGGTCTATTCGTTCCACAACAAAACTGCGCAGGAACGAACCATTTTTATTGAACATCCGCGTGATACTGGCTGGGAACTGTTCAATACACCGGAACCGATTGAAACCACACCCAGTTATTTCCGATTTAAGGCGAAATTGCCGGCGGCTTCGACCGGGAAATTTATGGTCCTGGAAAAGCAGGAGCGGAGTCATTACTACCAGTTGCGGAACATTACTGATGATGAATTGATGTTTTATACCCAGCAGCGCTATGTCAATCGCCCGGTGGCAGAAGCCTTGATGAAAGTCCTTGAAATCAAACGACAACTGACTGAATTAGACCGCGATCTGAGTCGCAATGAGACCGAATCACGCGATATTGAAAATGACCAGAAACGAATCCGGGAAAATCTGCAATCACTCAAAGAAACCCGAGGTGAAGAGGAACTTCGCACCCGACTGGTGGAAAAATTGATGGCCCAGGAAGACCGACTGGAGCAACTTCAAAAAGCCATCAGCCTCCAGCGGGCCGAACGCATTACGCTCCAGGAAAAAATCAGCGCCATCATTGGCGAGATTTCATTTGAAGTGAGCCTGGATTAGAGAATGAAGAATGAAGAATGAAGAATGAAGAATGAAGAATGAAGAATGAAGAA
>DAOQNB010000163.1:0-9070 GCA_035335845.1 Acidobacteriota bacterium
TTCCTCATTCCTCACAGGTCTGCCAGCAGAACTCGCCCGGTCGGTTGATAGGTGCGCTGCTGTTCTTCATCCAGACTTTCGTGGTGCTGACTCAAATCGAGACCAATCACTTCCTGATCCGCCCTGACCCGAAGTGGCATAAGGGCATTGGTCAGTTTGAAGAGCAGGTACGACCCTCCAAAGGTATACACACCCACGATGGCCAGTGCATACAGGTGATGCAGAAAGGTTGTCACCTGACCTGACATCAGACCAACTTTATCGGCAAACACCGCGGTCAGGATCATTCCGACAATCCCTCCGACCCCATGGCAGGGAAAGACATCGAGCGTATCGTCAAGGGTTGATTTTGACTTCCAGTGAACAGCGGCATTACTGATCACACTTGAAATCGAACCGATAAAAATACTGGCACCAACTGTCACAAAACCGGCGGCTGGCGTAATGGCAACCAGTCCAACCACGGCGCCGATACAGGCGCCAAGGGCTGACGGAGCACGTCCTTTGAGCATATCGAAGAAAATCCAGGCCAGCATGGCGGCGGCTGATGCCGTGTTGGTGGTCAAAAATGCCTGAGCCGCCAGTTCCGAAGCTGCCAGCGCTGATCCGGCATTAAATCCAAACCAGCCAAACCAGAGCATGCCCGTTCCGAGCAACACATAGGGAATGTGGGCGGGCATACCGTGGTCACCGCCTTTGTGAACCTGACGCCGCCCCAGGACCATCGCCCCAGCCAGAGCGGCAAAACCTGCCGACATATGCACCACAGAGCCTCCGGCAAAGTCGAGCACCCCCATTTGCCGCAAAAATCCTTGCGGATGCCAGGTCCAATGCGCCAGCGGTGTATAGATAAACAGGGTGAACAGGCAGATAAACAGCATATAGCTGGTGAATTTGACCCGTTCGGCAAAAGATCCGGTAATCAGCGCGGGTGTGATAATCGCAAATTTGAGCTGGAAGAGGGCAAATAAGACCAGTGGAATCGTCGGAGACAAATCCGGGTGGGTTGCCCCAGTGACTCCGCGAAACATAAAGTAGGTCAACGGATTGCCGATAACCCCTTTGATACTATCGCCAAAGGCCAGACTAAATCCCACCACGACCCACAAAATACTGATCAATCCCATGGCAATAAAACTTTGCAACATGGTTGAGATCACATTCTTGCGCTGGACCATGCCTCCATAAAAAAAAGAAAGCCCAGGCGTCATCAATAACACCAGCGCCGTAGCCGTCAACATCCAGGCCACGTCACCGGTGTTAATTGGCCCACCTTTGACAACAGCGGCGGAAGTTGGAACAAAGGCTGCCGCACAACTGACAACCATTAATAACCCAAATGGAAGCACACGTTTAAATTCCATTATCTGTCTTTCACTCCTCAATCTTGAATGCAGTCATAGAAATCTCTTCAACCAGAAAAGTAGACGCAGTCCACTTGAAAAGAGGAAGTGCCCCTCAACGAGCGATCATTTCTGGTTCAAACTGGTGGTCTGAAAATCCAAACGGGTTGGAATATGAAGAGAGAACAGGGGGAAGAGATGGCAGATTGTACCTTCCAAGCCCAGGGAGTGACAAACCCGAAATCATCTGGATTCACACCAGGATTGCATCAATGATAGATAAACTATCAATTCGATCAATGATTTACCTGTTTCCATTTTTTGACGCAAAGTGTCATTTCACATCAAAATCCCCGGCAAAAAACCACAAAAACAGCTTGAATCGGCTCCGACTCGAATCCATACTGCCGTTGCTCTCCTCGTTGGCCCACCTCAGAATGCTCTATATCAATTAGTTGTGGAATTCTCCCCTTAAATCTGATAAACAATGGGTTGCCCTCTCAAACACACGCTTTTTTCTGCAACCCAAACCGATTGAATTCATCCCTGCAAGTTTTTATTTTCTGGAGAAAAACCACGTGAATCGGCTATTCGCGTTTTATCGAACGACAACTGGAAAGAAGGCGGTGATGGCAATTACCGGCCTGATCGGGTTCGGGTTTGTCATCGTCCACATGCTCGGAAACCTTCAGGTTTTCCTTGGCCCCGAACAACTCGACGCTTACGCCAAACTCCTTAAATCCAATCCACTGGTGCTCTGGGGCGCTCGCGCCACCTTGCTTGGCGCCGTGGCGGTGCATATTGTGGCGGCGCTGCAACTCACTCATCAGAGCACCAGTGCGCGCCCGGTCGGCTATCAGCAGTGGAAACCACAGCGATCCAGCTTTGCCTCACGCACCATGAAGTGGACCGGCCCGATGCTGTTCTTTTTCATCGTGTATCACCTGTTGCACCTGACCAATGGCATGGTTCACAGCCAGGCGTTTCACGATCATCAGGTCTATCGCACTGTGGTTGAAAGTTTTAGCAATCCGCTGATTTCTGCCACCTATATCATTGCCATGCTGCTGCTGAGCTTCCATCTCTACCACGGAGCGTGGAGTCTTTTTCAATCACTGGGGTTGAATCACCCGAAATACAACCCACTGATTCGCTCAGTCGCCACCCTCGGTACGGTGGTTGTCATTGTCGGAAACATCTCGATCCCGACAGCAATCCTGTTGAACCGGGAGTACTTTGAACGCAAGCTCCAAAAACCAATCGTCCAGCAAAAAGTCCATGAAACTAGATTCCAAGATTCCATCCGGACCAATTGAACAGAAGTGGGATAAGCACCGCTTTGACATGAAGCTGGTCAATCCCGCCAATAAGCGAAAATTCACGCTGATTGTGGTCGGCACCGGCCTGGCTGGTGCGGCGGCGGCAGCATCGTTGGCTGAACTGGGCTACAAGGTCTTGTGCTTCTGCTTTCAGGACAGCCCACGCCGGGCGCATAGCATTGCGGCGCAAGGCGGTATCAACGCTGCGAAAAACTACCGCAACGACGGCGACAGCATTTATCGGCTCTTTTACGACACAGTAAAAGGTGGAGACTTTCGCGCCCGTGAAGCCAACGTCTATCGGCTGGCCCAGGTGAGCGTCAATATCATTGACCAGTGCGTGGCCCAGGGTGTCCCGTTTGCCCGTGAATACGGCGGACTGCTCGACAACCGGTCCTTTGGCGGCGCCCAGGTCTCGCGAACCTTCTATGCCCGTGGTCAGACTGGTCAGCAGTTGCTCATTGGCGCCTATCAGGCATTAGAGCGCCAGATTCACCTGGGGAACGTCAAAATGTTTTCCCGGACAGAAATGCTGGATCTGGTGGTGGTTAACGGCGTGGCCCGTGGGATTGTGACCCGCGATCTGGTCACCGGGAAAATTGACTCCCACGTAGGCGATGCGGTCATTTTGGGCACTGGCGGATATGGAAACGTCTTTTTTCTGTCAACCAACGCCAAAGGCTCAAACGTGACGGCAAGCTGGCGCGCCCACAAGAAAGGCGCCGCGTTTGCCAATCCTTGCTTTACCCAGATTCACCCAACCTGCATTCCGGTCAGTGGTGACTATCAATCAAAACTGACCCTGATGAGCGAATCGTTGCGCAACGACGGTCGCATCTGGGTGCCGCTCAAAAAAGGTGATTCACGGTCGCCTGATCAAATCCCAGAGGGTGAACGCGATTACTACCTGGAACGCAAATACCCAAGCTTTGGAAACCTGGTGCCGCGCGACATTGCCTCACGCGCCGCCAAAGATGTGTGCGACCAGGGACGGGGCGTCGGCGAAACCGGCCTTGGCGTCTATCTCGACTTTGGAGACGCAATTAAACGGGTTGGCGAAAAGGTCATCAGCGAAAAATATGGCAACCTGTTTGATATGTATGAGCGGATTACGGGTGAAAACCCATACAAAGTCCCGATGCGGATTTTCCCGGCGGTGCACTACACCATGGGCGGCCTCTGGGTTGATTACAATCTGATGAGTACGATTCCAGGTCTGTTTGTCCTGGGTGAAGCCAACTTCTCAGACCACGGCGCCAACCGATTGGGTGCCAGCGCCCTGATGCAGGGACTGGCGGACGGGTATTTTGTCATTCCGTACACCATTGGAAATTATCTGGCCCAGGCCAAACTCGACAAACTGGATAAGGCCCACACCGACTTCCAAAAAACAGAAGCCGATGTCAAAGGCCGGATCAACAAACTGCTCAATCTCAAGGGCAAGCGCACAGTTGACTCCTTCCACCGCGAACTCGGCAAAATCATGTGGGATTATTGTGGGATGGCCCGCACTGAAAAGGGCTTGACGCATGCACTGGCCAAAATTCCTGAAATCAAAGAGGAATTCTGGAAAAACGTCAGCGTCCTCGGGAGCGGTGAAGAACTCAACCAGTCGCTTGAAAAAGCAGGCCGTGTGGCGGACTTTATCGAGCTTGGCGAATTGATGTGCCGTGATGCACTCAACCGCAATGAGTCGTGTGGCGGCCACTTCCGGGTTGAATACCAGACTGAGGAAGGGGAAGCAATGCGCAATGACGAAGCGTATTCCCATGCCGCAGCCTGGGAGTATACCGGCGAAAACAAGGCCCCAATCCTGCACAAAGAACCCCTCGTCTTTGAATATGTGAAACCTAGCCAACGGAGTTATAAATAACATGAAACTGACGCTTTACGTTTGGCGACAAAAAGGCCCGAACGAAAAGGGCCAGATGGTGAAATACGAAGCACCCAACGTCAATGAACACATGTCCTTTCTGGAAATGCTTGACGTGGTCAACGAAGACCTGATTGCCAAAGGGGAAGACCCAATCGCATTTGACCACGACTGCCGCGAGGGGATTTGTGGAATGTGTGGTGTGGTCATCAATGGCATGCCGCACGGTGGACATCGTGGAACAACCACCTGTCAGCTTCACATGCGGCACTTCCGCGATGGTGAGTCAGTCTATATCGAACCCTGGCGGTCAAAAGGCTTTCCGGTTCTGCGCGATCTGGTGGTTGACCGTAGCGCCTTTGATCGGATTATTGGCGCTGGCGGCTATGTTTCTGTCCCAACTGGCGCCGTTCCGGATGCCAACGCGATCCTGGTTTCAAAACCAGATGCGGACCGGGCCATGGATGCGGCGGCCTGTATCGGGTGCGGTGCCTGTGTGGCGGCCTGTCCAAATGGCTCGGCTGCCTTGTTTACCTCGGCCAAAATTGGTCACCTGGGTGTCTTGCCACAAGGCCAACCCGAACGGTACAAACGCGTTCTGGCCATGGTTGATCAGATGGATAGCGAAGGATTTGGCCACTGCACCAGTCACCGTGAATGTGAAGCGGCCTGTCCAAAGGAAATCAGCTTTGAATTCATTACCCGCATGAATCGGGATTACCTCAAGGCCAGCCTGACGGATAAGAACGGGGGCTGAAAATACCAGGGCTTGGGGCTGAGGGCTCGGGGCTGAAGAAATCGGGAACAGTCAACCAGTGAGAAAGAAACCAACAGGGACCTGCGTGAGCAGGTCCTTTTCTTTTCCAACTGAGCTGAATTTCAGGAAAACCACGCGATAACAGGTAACCTGAAGACTGGGGGCTGAAGATTCGCAAGCTCAGGGCTGAAGACGTTGGGCTGGGCTCAGGGCTGAAGAATTTATCCCTTGAGTCACACCAAGCCCGATCTCTTCAGCTCAGTTTAGGGCTTGGGGTAATCGAAGGGATGAGGGATGAAGGATGACGGATGACGGATGACGGATGAAATAAAACCAGTTCTTCAACCCAATGTCTTCTGCCCAACTTCTTCAGCCCTTAGCCCAATATCTTCAGCCCCTAGCCCTAGCAAGCCCTTAGCCCCAAACTGAGAAAACCCTTGATTTTTTTTGATCCATCTTAGAGAGTTTGATGGACATCCCACTCACTTGATTTTTCAACGATTTACACCTTCTCACTTTATTACCTATCAAAAACCTGAAGCAGCCCCTTGGAGCTAACCTCGAAACACTCCCAGGACAAAGAAAGGGATTCGACATGAGGCATCTGTATTTGAACCGATTTATGTTGAGTAGCTTACGTGGAGTTTTCATTATTCTGGTGGTTTGTATGTGTACCCACTTCAATGTGAGTGCCCGGCAAGAACCTGAAGCCACCCGCTCGCTTTGGGATTCTGAATTCCTCCAAAAACGGCCCAAAGCGACCAAACCACAGCCCACAAAATCAAAACTCACCACCATTCGCTATAAACGCAAAGAAACCATTGCGGCAGCAACTTCAACATCCAGCAAACCTGAATCCACCCAGGTCGTCAGCAGCACCCCGTCACGGCTTACAATTGGGGTTACCGCGTGGAGACTTCGACCAGCCAAGGTTTCAGACGACAAAGCGGTCCGACTGCTCGAACGAACTGATGATACCGACAGCCAGCGGGAACTGACCCCCGAGCGCATTGACCTGGATACGCCGCTTGAGGAAGGTCAAAAAATCCGACTCAGCATTGAAGTGCCACGCTCAGGGTATCTCTATGTCATTGATCGCGAGAAATATGCCGACGGCACAGTGAGCGAGCCTTATTTGATTTTTCCGGTTTTGCGTGGTGGCAAACTGGAAAACAATCAGGTCAAAGCAGGGGTACTGGTTGATATTCCCGGCGACGACGATCCCAACCCCTATTTTAAGGTCACCCGCAGTGGCCCAGCCCAGGTTGGGGAAGTGCTCACCCTACTGATTGCTCCGGCACCACTGGCTGAACTGAAAATCGGCAACAAAATCCAGAAACTTCCGGCGGAACAGTTTGCAAGCTGGGAAAAACAGTGGAGCACCCAGGTGGAAATGCTCGAACTCGTTGATGGCTCAGGAAATCCGATTACCAAAGAAGAAAAAATTGCCGGAACGGGTGGCCGCATCTTGACCCGTGACGATCCACCACCCCAAACACTGTACAGTGTTACCTGCCAACCCAACACCACCGTGATGGTGCCGGTGACGCTCAAACTTGGAAAATGAATTGAGAATTTGAAGGGAATTAATGACTTATGAGTTATGAAGTATGAAGTATGAAGTAACCACCCCTTAGTTCATGTGTCAGGTCATTCCAGGTTTTTCAGTGGTTTTGCTTCTTTCAAAACCTCAACTTGAACAAAATCAAACTCTGAGGTAAGGATGTTCTTTCACCCATTCATTGCTCATAGGTCATAATTCATCCCTGGACAAATGCCATGTCAAATAACAACGAAGACAAAACGCTGATCCAGCAATCAGCGAGTCACAGCACTACTGGAAAAAACAAGGGGTTTAATGATCAGGAAACCATCGTTGATTCTGGCGGAGGTGATCAAACCGTAGCCTATAACACCTCGGCTGGCCGGAAAACAGCCGTCGAACAAGGCACTTTGATTCATCATAGCCAGGGAACCGACTCGAATCCGATGAAACATGGAATCCCGACCAGCCAGCTTGTGGCGCCAGGCATGCTGGTTGGTGAAAAATACCGGATTGAATCTGAACTTGGGCGAGGTGGAATTGGGGTTGTCTATCGCGCCCTGGATATTAAAGTTCATAATCGCCCGGTGGTGATCAAAGTACTGCTGTCTGATTCAGATGATACCGACTGGCTGGTGAAAAAATTCCGCCACGAAAGCGAAGCCTTGTCCCGAATTGAGCATCCAGGCGTGGTGAAAGTTCTGGACCGGGGCGTGTTGGAAAACGGAAAGCCGTTTTTTGTGATGGAATTTATCAAAGGCGAGATTCTCCGAGCCCGAATTCCATCTGGCGGCATGGATTTTAAAACGGCGGCTGACTATTTGCGCCAGTTAGGTCAGGCTCTGGACGCCGCCCATGACGAAGGAGTCGTTCACCGGGACCTCAAACCCGAAAACATCATGATCCAAAAACTGAGTGGCGGCGGTGAGCAAATCAAGCTGATTGATTTCGGAATTGCCAAGGTTCAGAAACCAGGGACTGAAAATCTGTCAACTGCCACGTTTCCAGTCGGCACGATTGTCTATATGGCGCCTGAGCAAATCGAGAAGGCTGAAACGTCTCCGGCCAGCGACATTTACACCCTGGGAATCATTGCCCACGAAATGCTTATCGGGGCACGTCCGTTCCGGCCTGATTCAAATCTACCGTTTGCCGCCATGCAACAAATGGTCAGCATGCAGGTCAATACCCAAAAATATGTCAAACCACTCGAACGCCGGGCTGATTTGCCGGTTGAGGTGGCTGACCTGTTGCTGAAAACACTCAGCTATAGCCCGCAGGATCGCCCGGCCCAGGCACGGGAATTTTGTGATCAACTGGCTGAATACCTCCTGAAAGCTCATCAATCCAGTTCTCCCGACAGCAAACCACCCGTTCAGGTAGACCATCTGGCCACAAACCCTCATGCAGCACGAGCCACCATTGCAGCTCATAAAGGTGATACCGCCCCAAAACCCGGTGAAGCGAAGGAGCCCACCCCACCTCACTCAGACTCAATAGCAACGGTGCCGCCGCCGGTGAAAAAATTCCCACTGGTTCCAGTTGGCATTGGAGTAGTGGTGCTCGCCATTGCCGGAGCGATTGGAATGACGATGATGTCACCATCTCCGGCTCCACAGCCTCCACCCGGTGAAAAACCGCCGCCGACCGTGGTGAAACGATCTTTCAATTACTGGCTGACCGTGCGTAAAAACCCGGAATTGTTTCCTAAAGACAAACCATTCCGCCTGCCCGGCGAAGTCATTTTTTCGGCTGGAGATCAGGTCTGGATGACGTTTTCAAGCCCCAATGATGGCAATTTGTATATCGTAAACGAAGGTCCAGCCAGCGTTCAGGGTTTGCCGCAGTATGTGCTGCTCTTTCCCAAACCCAATCTCAACGATGGGAACTCGCTGGTCAAAGCCAATCAGGAATTACAGCTTCCGGGTGAAAAACCCTGGCAGATGGATCAGCAGGAAGGAACTGAAAAAGTGTGGATCATTTGGGCAAAAAATCCAGTTTCCTCGTTGGAGGCCGTCAAAGGACAGGTCAATCCAACTGACCGGGGCCTGGTTACCGATACGGCGCAAATCAAAGCCATTCAAGAATTCCTCACACAAAGCACAGCCAAAAAACCCGAAGTTACCAAAAATGATGAAACCAGGCTTTCCATCGTCACAGGTGAAGGCGATGTCGCCACCCACCTGCTCAAACTGGAACACCACTGAATTGAATGAAGAATTGAGAATGAAGAAT
>DAOQNB010000164.1:0-5995 GCA_035335845.1 Acidobacteriota bacterium
CTTGAGGCACATCTTCGCCAAATGCCAATAACTGGATTTGAACCTGATCTCACAGGGATGGGTGTGTTTGAACCGATGAAGTTTCAGGTGCAAACCGTTCAACGTGCTCTTGAGCAGCTCCGACCTCGATTGTTGCTGGCAGATTCGGTCGGGCTGGGGAAAACCATCCAGGTTGGAATGATTTTGAGCGAGCTAATGCGTCGTGGGCGGGCAGACCGAATTTTGGTCCTGGCGAAAAAATCCATGCTTGCCCAATTTCAATCAGAACTTTGGAATCGGTTTGCCCTGCCTTTGGTGCGGCTTGATTCGGAAGGCATTGCCCGGTTGCGTCTGCGGATACCAGCCAATCGAAATCCTTTTGAGGTATACCATCGCATCATCATCAGTATGGATACTTTGAAAAATGTTGGTAGCTATCGGCATTTTCTCGAAGCAACCCGGTGGGATTGCGTTGTAATTGATGAAGCCCACAACGTGGCAGGGGCCTCTGTTCCTGAGCGACATCTTGGGTATCGGCTGGCACGATTGTTGTCTCGTCGAACCGACAGTTTGCTTTTGACAACCGCCACGCCACACAATGGGAAACGCGAAACGTTTGGAAGATTAATTTCCTTATTGAGCCTCGAAGCCATCCCAGACCCAGCTTTGCGCCAGTACAGTGCAGACGACATCAAAGGATATTTCTTTATGCGGTTCAAAGAGGATGTTCGCGAAGAAGCTGGGGAAAATCTGACTGACCGGCTGGTGGTACCTCGTTCCCAAACTACAGCACAGGCCACTGTTGAGGAAGAGCGGGTTTATGCCATTTTGGCTGAATTCCGTCGTGTTGCTCACAATTATCGCCATTCAGATCAGCCGTGGGAACATCGAATGCTGCTGCAATATGGCCTCTATAAACAGTTTTTATCAAGCCCAGAGTCATGTCGGCAAACAGTTGTAAAACGCATCAAATCACTGCAAAATCAGCCGGTTACACCAGAGTTAGGGTTTCTCAGGCGTCTCGAAAAAGCGCTGGAATCACTTTCATTGCAGGCATCATCACGCTACCAGGTTTTGAAACAACAGTTGAAAACAATTGGATGGGATGGCTCGACTGAAAGCCCCCGCGTGCTTGTTTTTACTGAATATCGTGAAACTCAAGATGCACTCGCCGAAGCACTGAATAAAGATTTTAACCTCAATTATAGCAAGGAATTCGGAGACCAACCCACCAACGTTCTGGCCACAATCCATGGGTCGTTGCCTGATACCCATTTAATGAAAACGGTTGAAGGCTTTGGAACCGGCAGCTCTAAGATGCGGATGCTGCTGGCCACCGATGTTGCCAGCGAAGGCATCAACCTGCACCATCAATGTCACCTTATCATCCATTATGACTTGCCGTGGTCTATTATCACCTTGATTCAGCGCAATGGACGCATTGACCGGTTTGGCCAGAAACAAAAACCGGTATTGCGATATTTGATGGTCAAAACAGAACAGGATATCTTTCGCGGCGATGACGTGATTTTTGATCGCCTGATTGCCAAAGTTGAGGAAATTAACCGCTCGACCCGACAGGGCGAAACCGTCCTCAAACTCTATGATCCTGAGGCTGAGGAACGGTATATCGCTGAATCTGGATTACTTGTGGGAAATACTGATGTCCTCGAAAGCCCTCCGGGTGTCAGCGACACCGAAGCGGCTGAGCTTGAGTTGTTGTTGAACGCAGCCAATCTGGCCGGCCAGGACGATTTTCTAAAGTTTTTGCTTGGTGAAGAGACGCCCTCAGCGGTCCAGGTCTCCCCGTCAAAGTCCACCCCATCCCCAACAACCCGGCTGCGGCTGTATTCAGATAAACAATTTTTGCTGGAAAGTTACCGATTTCTGGCTGAATCCAACCCAAAATACCTGCCGATTGAGGAACAGGGAAACCTGCTGTTTGTCCATGCTTCAGAGGATTTGCGGCGGCGGCTGGGCGCCCCAGATGAGCGGGGCGACGTTATTTTTGGTTCCACCGCTATACCGGCTGAAGCCTGGCCCGAGGATAACCAGTTTCGCCTTACTGACGACCCGAATCAGGTCAAATCGGCGATTCAGGCTGCTCGCAATTTTTCAGGCCACTGGTCAAAAGAACTTCTTTGCACCGACCAGCACCCGATCTTGAAATGGCTTACCGAACGCCTGCTGATGCTCGTCAAGCGCGGTGAATGTCCAATGGTGCTCTCGAACCGGTTAGACCCTGGTGAAATGTATTTTTGCTTTATCGGTCAGGTCAGCTCGCTGGCAGGTGCCCCCCTGGTTGCAGATGCCCATGCTGTGTCGTTTTCGAAGTCAGGTCACATTGCGACGATTTCGCTTTCTGAAGCCGTTGAACGGGCTGGACTGACCTCGATGGTCAATGATGGCCGCAGTGGAAATACAATGGTGGCGAAAACGCTTTTGCCTTCCGCCGTCGCGGAAAGTCGCAATCATCTTGTGGCTCTGTCTCATCAGCATCTGGATCGCTTGATCCAGTTGCTTCGACCGGAAGAACGCCGTCTCAAACGCTGGAAGGAGCGTCGTCGGGATTTGCTCGAAACCCAGATCCGGCAACTTGGCGATACCAACCCACAATCGCGAAAATATCGCCGCCAGCTTGATGAAATTGATGATTATGTCAAAGACCGTCAAAAAAACTGGCTGGATGTGCATTTCAAAGCTGCTGCCGAACCCGTTACCCAACTGGTTTTAGTGATTGAAGGCCAACCCCGTCTCTGAACCCTTTTGCCTGTGGAGTTTCATCTGCATGTCGCTCGATACATCCATTCTCAATGTTGGTGAATATTTCTCATCGCACTATCTGGAAAGCACCTTTTCAAAAGATGTGGCGGCCCTGGCTGATCGCTGGAAGGAAGACGGTTCCCAGGCTGTTTCGCGGAAGCTCCAAAATTTAGCCCAGACTTACTTTCGCGCCAAGGCCCAGGCCCTTGATGAATCTCATCCTGAACGCCGTACTGATGCCGGTGACGATGTCCGGGCCTGGCATACGCTGCTCCGGACGGCATTGGGGTATGGCAACGTTCAACCCTTTGATTTCCCGGTCGAGGGGGGCGAAAGATTTGTTCCAGCCGTGGGGCGCGTGGATCGCTACAACAAACCCTGGCTGGTGCTTTGCGAGACCTGGTTCACGCTGCCTGAAAGCGCCCTGAGAGATGGCCAGCCGACAGAGGATCCGCTCGAACTGACACCAGCTCCGACCCAGTTGTGTGATCGGGTGGCGCATCTCCTCTGTGGAGGTGATTGGGCACGGTGCATTGGACGGTTGTTTACTGAAGAAGATGCCCCACGCTGGGTGCTGTTTCTGGCTGGAAGCCAGATCTTGCTATTGGACCGGCATACCTTTGCCCAGGGACGGTATCTCGCCTTTGACCTTGATGATGCCTTCGGACGCCGTGAACGCGACACCTTTACGCACATTGCCGCCTTTCTGGCGCTTGAGACGTTATGTCCAGACGGCGAAGCCAACGAAGTTTTACTTGATAAACTCAATGAGCAAAGCCACCGATTTGCCCACGGAGTGACTGAGAATTTACAGCACGCATTGCGCGAAGCCATTGAACTCCTGGTCAATGAATGGGCCTATGACCGCACCGAACGCCAAAAATTGCCACTGTTGCGCCTGCGTCCGCACGAGATTGTGAGCGGGATGAATGTGGTTCGGGATGATGACGGCAACGCCGAGATTACCGCCGAACAGTTAAAACGCGAGGCCCTGGCCTTTGTCTACCGGTTACTGTTTTGTTTGTATGCCGAGGCGCGTGGCGGTGAGCTTGAAATCCTCCCGATTGATGATGATACCTATCGGCTTGGTTACAGCTTTGATTCGCTCCGCGACCTTGAGCAGATTCCTCTCACTCCGACAACGGAGGACGGTACGTATTTTCACGAGCACCTGAAAGTGTTGTTTCGGATTATCCATCAGGGGTTTCACCCTGAACGCGAAACGTACAACACGCCCCTGGCACCACTCCTGCAGGGAGAGGGAACACTGAAAACCTTTGAGATTCGCCCGTTGACGGCAACGCTTTTTGCTCCGGAGAGCACCCCGTTGCTTGGTCGCGCACGGTTGTCAAACCGATGTTTGCAACAGGTGATTCGGCGGCTCTCACTCAGTAAAGATGATCGCTCACGCACCATTGGCCGGGTAAACTATGCCGAACTTGGTATCAATCAGTTGGGCGCGGTGTATGAAGGGTTACTTTCCTACAAAGGTCAGTTTGCCGACCAGGATTTAATTCACGTCAAACCAGCTTCGGGAAGTTTTCAAGACAAAAAAACCACGACCTGGTTTGTCAGCAAAGATCGGTTGCCGGAATTTGAAACTGACGAAGTTGAGCGGTTAGAGGGTGGGAAACCGCGCATTTACACCAAAGGCACGTTTATTTTGCATCTGAGCGGGATTGACCGTGAGCAAAGTGCGTCGTACTACACCCCGGAAGTCCTCACCCGGTGTCTGGTTGAGGAATCTCTCCGCGAGTTACTTGCCGATTTCGGCCCTGATGATGCCGACCGGATACTGGACCTGAAAATCTGTGAGCCAGCAATGGGAAGCGGCGCCTTTCTCAATGAAGCTGCCGATCAGCTTGCCCATCGCTACCTTGATTTGAAACAAAAACAGACTGGCCGGACCGTGGAACCGGCCCAATATGCCGACGAAGTCCGCCGGGTCAAACATTTCATCACCACCCGCAATGTGTATGGCGTGGATCTCAACGCCACCGCTGTCGAACTTGGCGCGCTTTCGCTCTGGCTGGGCAGCGTCCATCGGCTTTTGCAATATAGTGACGAAACCGGCGGTCGTGACCGGTATCTGCCCGGTGCCACGCCCTGGTTTGGCCTTCGCCTGCGCAGTGGCAACAGCCTCATTGGTGCCCGGCGCGCCGTTTGGAAGATTGACCACCTGAAACGCGGCAAACATATCGGCAAAGATGGTGAACTCCCACGGTTGTTAGCCCCAAATGAAGCTCGCCGACCAGACGAGGTGTATCATTTTCTGGTCTTTGACGAGGAAATGATACCGACCCACGGTGACAAACTCGTGAGAGGGTTTCAGCCTGAAGCCTGTACAAAGGCCAAAGACTGGCTTACCAGACAGGTCAAACCGAAATGGTCGGATAGTGACCTCAAAGACGCTCTCACCATCTGTGACTTGATTGACAGACAGTGGAACCGGTTCACTGAGCAACGCCAGGAGGCACTCAATGAAACCGCCTGTACGGCAACCGTTTGGCCGCTCCCGGCCAAAGACCCCAAAGCAATTGCTGCCGGGCCTTCGCTCGAACGCCAGGAACGTGTCAAAGCTAACCTGGAAAGCTCTAGCGGGAGCTTTCAACGCCTCAAGCTGGTGATGGATGTCTGGTGCGCGCTCTGGTTCTGGCCGCTGGAACAGGTTCAAAACCTGCCAACTCGCGAAAGTTTTCTGGCCGTCGCCAGGTTGTTGCTGGGTGATGAATTCCCAAAGGCTGATACCTGGGGGCTGATTGAAATCCGGCTCGGGTTCTCGCTTTCAGTGTTACAGGCGGCTTCTGCCTCGACGGTACCCGATACCGGAACGCTGGCCCTGGCGATTCCCTGGCTGGGCATCACCCAACGGCTTGCCGCCGAACAATCATTCCATCACTGGGAACTCACTTTTCCGGAAATCCTCGGCCCGACCGCACCTCATGCCGGCTTTGATTTGATTGTCGGAAATCCCCCGTGGATTCAAGTTGCCTGGGTGGAAGCAACGGTTTTATCAGAAATTGAACCATTACTTGGGGTTCAAGAAGCAAAAAGCGCCGAATATAACCGAAAAAGGAGCGATTTGATAACGAATGAAAAAAATAAAGCCTATTTTTTTGAAGAGCTTAGAAAAATTATAGGTGCTTCATCTTTTCTCAACTCATTACGACTCTATAATGAATTGAGAGGCATGAAAGTAAATTTATATAAAAACTTTATTGTTCGCTCCTGGGACTTAATCTCTACAAATGGG
>DAOQNB010000164.1:6095-9021 GCA_035335845.1 Acidobacteriota bacterium
ATGTGCATGAACCAATTCCAGGGATCAAAACCGAAGACGGAAACTGGAATTCAAGGCCACATAACCATCGGGTTATTACAATCACTGAAAAAGAGCTTGAATTATTCGCCAAATTGCTTGAAGAGACCAGTACACCACCCATCGAGGCACGATTACCCCAGGTCCATACCAAAGAAATCATTGGAGTTATTCGCAAAATTACTGAGTCCCCACGTCGTCTGATTGACATGTCAGGGACATATTTTGCAACTCAGATGTTTAACGAGGTGGTAGCTCAACAGGATGGCTCAATCACAAGACAGGATAAGCCATCATATCAGCCCGAATCACCCTCTGATTGGGTGCTTTCCGGCCCTCATTTTTTTGTTGGAACACCGTTTGCCAAAACCCCAAGGACAATATGCAATTCCAAGGGGGCCTATGACGATATTGACCTGACTCAGATTGATGAAAATTACCTTCCGCGAGCTGTGTACAAACCAGGGAATGAAAAAGGTAACCGAACTGCGTTTGAGTTGAAAATTCCCCGGTGGCCAGAAAATCAGAAGATAACTGAACATTACCGTTTTGCATCACGGCAAATGCTTAATCTTAGTGCCGAAAGAACATTTATCAACTCAATAATTCCGTATGATACTACTCATATAAATTCAGTATTAAGTACAACTTTTCAAAATCGAAGAACATTACTAATATTTGCTGCTGGGTCTTGTTCAATAGTCTGTGATTTTGTCATCAGAGTTAGTGGGAGAAGTAATTTACATTCTGAAATTCTTGGAAGAGTACCATTGATTGATTCAAAAGAAAAAAATTGTCTTATTGCCCGTGGTCTACGCCTCAACTGCTTGACCCGTGCCTATGCTGATCTTTGGACGGAAGTTGCGGATGATTCCATCCGACAGGAAGCCTGGACGAGCGACGATTCCCGATTGTGCCACGAGTTTGAATTGCCCTGGGCAGACCTCAACCCAGGCCAGTGGGAATGGAAAACACCGCTCCGGAGCGATTTTGCCCGGCGGCAGGCGCTGGTGGAAATTGATGTACTGGTGGCGCTGGCACTGGGGCTGACGCTGGAAGAGGTACTGACGATTTACCGGGTTCAGTTTCCAGTGATGCGGCAATATGAACTGGTGGACGAATATGATGCCCGAGGACGGCGACTGCCCAATACTTCCCGCAAAAGTCAGGGTGGGACGGAATTTCGGACTGCCTTTGAAGCATGGAAGGCTGCTGGGAACCACCCACACGACCCCAATGCCGCACCGCTCACGGTTTCCTGGGACATTGACGACGGACGCCAAACCGTGACCAAAACCTTTTATCCGCCATTTTCACGGGTTGATCGGGAAGCGGATTACGCCCAGGCATTTGAGAAATTTACCGAACGTTTTGCCTGAAGTCTGACACTATTTGGGCTGAGGGTATCGGGCTAATGGCTGGAGGAAATACAATTTTTTCAATGATTTAGCCTTCCGGTAATACGAAGAGTTTCATTCCAAAATGGTCTGACACTGGGTGAGTCCGTCCGGGTTTCAAGCCTTTACGGTTCTGATTCTTCCGAATAATCATCACACAATGGGTAGGAACCAAACTTGCCCGCTTCTCGGCGAAAATATCTGAGCCCTTTGTTGGTATCAACTTCGGCGGGATCTGTATTTGATTGGGCTGGTTGTCGGCCCTGTTCCAGACCTTTGATCGGGTTGATTCGCGGATCTCCCTGGATTTGGAATATTCTGGTTTCGGATGCTGGACGGCTGACTGTGGATGGCAAGGGCAACTTTTGAACTGGCTGACGAGGAACAGATGGGTGTGTTGCCTTTGTTGGTGAGGCTTGAACTGGTTTCAAGCCAGGGGAGTGGATCTTTGTTAAATGTCTGGAATAGTTTTTTTCCAAAACAGGCGACGTGCAGTGTTCGCAAATGACCCATCCACCTTTTGGTTGCTTCGTTTGATGAGGTAGCTTTCTCGGTGGCCTCTCGTCAGTTGAGACCGGAAGGATGCCCGTGCCAGAACATTTATAGCAACTGGCATTTGCCCCGCCACAAGAACAATATCGAGTCATTGGGTTAAACCTCCGGTTGAATGTCTGGAATGCCATATGCCCTTTTGGAGCGCAAACGGCTGGCTTTCCTCTCCTGGCGTTTATAAGTGCCTTACCCAAAATTCCAAGGCGTCTTTAACCACGAAAAACACGAAAAACACGAAAAAGATCAAACACTTACAAAATTCCAATCTCTGAGGAAACTTCTGACAAGGCGCATACTCCTGAACCTGATTATTCCTTCGCGGCAACGGTGACCAGCAAATGTTCCCGTGCCCGCGTGGCAGCAACATAACATTTGCACCGTTCACTGAGGTCAGCTTTATCAAGGTGGTTGATCGGGCTGTCAGAGCTGGCACAAGCCAGGGCCACCGCCCGAAATTCAAGTCCCTTAATGCGGTTCATGTCTCCCAACCGAATGCCAGGGTCGCTTGCACCAGGGTCTTCCTGGCGTGACTGCAATTCAAAAGTTGTAAATTTGGCGTCGTTAAGCGCCGTCCGAACGGCGGCTTTATACGGAGTGATACAAATCTCGTGCGGTGACAGGTGGTACTGGGTGGTCAATCGTTTCACCCAGTCGGTAATGACATCAGCTTCGATTCGTTCACTGGCACAGTGCTCAACCTTTGGAGGCGCGCCCCGAAACACGGAATGGTCCCCCGTGGTGGCGATCACGCCGCCATCCAGGTCATCAATTTCCAACCCGTGCAAAATGCCATGTGCAAACGAACGAATCTGTTCGGTGGTGCGATAGTTGATTTTTAACCGTCGGGAGCGGCCACGGACATCAATTCCGGCTCGACTGAGGGGAACCTTTGAACGATAAATCCGCTGGTGACCGTCGCCGACCATACACAGCGGGTTTGGGGAATTATCTGTGATGGG
>DAOQNB010000165.1:0-1377 GCA_035335845.1 Acidobacteriota bacterium
GGGTTCAGGGTTCAGGGTTCAGGGTTCAGGGTTCAGGGTTTAGGGTTCAGGGTTTCGAAAAAGATTACCTGGCTACCTTTGCTGACAGCTCCACTATTTTATACCAATTTGGGCTGAGGGTATCGGGCTAAGGGCTGAGGGAAATACAATTCTTTCAACAATTTAGCCTTCTCATAATACGAGGGCTTCATTCCGATAACAAGTGGTATTATAAGTATCTTGTCATAAATTTTCTGAGATATTGGGTTTGGTAAGTGCTTGATTCTTTTCCGTGTTTTCCGTGTTTTCCGTGGTTAAAATGTTTGGAAATTTTCGGTAAGGTACTTAGCAAATAGCTGAATCATTCAGAGAATTGTATTTCCCTTATATTCCAAACCCTGAACCCTGAACCCTCAATAGTCTTACTTTTTCAACAACTCTCCAGAGAGGTGTGAGGGCTTATGCCGTCAATTCGCCGCAACTTCCAGTGGACGCTGGTTGGAAACAGTATTTTTGCCCTTTCACAGTGGCTGGTGCTGGTGATCCTCACCAAATCCGGCAATCCTGAAATGGCCGGTATGTATGCCCTGGGCCTGGCGGTGACCACCCCCATTTTTTCATTTGCCAACCTCAATCTTCGTGCGGTTCAGGCAACCGATGCCAGCCAGCGGTTTACCTTTTCTGACTATGTAGCGGTCCGATTGATGACGTCAGTGCTGGCCTTGATCAGTATTGTCGCTCTGGTTTGGATGTTACCCTATGCCACTGAAGTTCGGCTGGTAATCGTCGGGATCGCCGGGGCAAAATTCTTCGAATCCTTGAGCGATATCGTGTATGGAAAATGGCAGTTTGAAGAAGCCATGCCCAATATTTCGCTTTCGATGATCCTGCGTGGTGTTTCAACGGTTCTGGTGGTGTGGCTGGTCTTTACCCTGAGTCAGAATCTGGTTGTAACAATGGCTTCGATGGCTGTGGTCTGGGGGCTGACCCTGGTTGGGTTTGATATTGCAGGTATCAAACCACAGGCGTTCGGAATAAAAACCCAGAATTCGGAACTCGGGGACCGGAATCCGCTCTTTTCGCTCATCTGGTTGGCGCTCCCGCTCGGGGGGGTGATGTTGATCAATACCTTAAATGTCAACCTGCCACGATACTGGGTTGAGCGTGCGCTTGGGTTACCGCAGCTTGGAATCCTGGCCGCTTTGTTTTCTCTGGTTCTGGTGGGAACTACCCTGATCAATGCCCTGGGCCAGGCCGCCAGTCCCAGACTGGCAAAACTGTATGCGGCTGGCCGGAAACAGGACTTTATCCGATTGCTGGCTGGGCTGGCTGCTTCGGCACTGGCGATTGGCGTGGGTGGGTTGCTCGTCTCGATTGTGTTTGGAAAGCCCCTGTTAG
>DAOQNB010000165.1:1387-7027 GCA_035335845.1 Acidobacteriota bacterium
TTTTACCCGCCACTATGCCGCCTACACGCATCTTCTGATCTGGGTGATGGTCTATGGACTGGTGACATACCTCAGTTCGGTTGCCGGCTATGGCGTTACCTCAGCCCGGTTTTTCCGAATCCAGGTGCCGTGGAACAGCCTTGAGATGCTGTGTTTGATGGCTGCCTGTTTTGTTTTGATCCCTCGATTTGGGTTATCTGGAGCCGTTTGGAGCAGCACGCTGGCGGCTCTTGTCCATTTGAGCTTAAAGATCGGAACGCTGTGGAGCGCGGTGCGGCGGTGTGACTCTCAGCCTCAGCGCCTGAACGAAGAACGTGACCTCCCGGCGGCGCCGATTCGAATTCTGCATGTGTTTGGGCAAATGAATCGGGGTGGTGCCGAAATGCGGACAGTTGAACTGCTCAAGTCACTCAATAAACAGGAATTTGAGTTTCACTTTGCCACTCTCTCTGGATTGCCCGGTGATTTAGATCATGAAATCACCCGCCTTGGTGGGGTAATCCATCCCCTGGGGCTGGGCATTCGATTTCCAGTACAGTTTTTCCGGCTGATCAAAACCAGCGGGTGTCAGGTGGTTCATTCGCATGTGCATTATTTTTCAGGTGCTATTTTATGTATTGCCCGACTGGCCGGGGTTAATGTACGCATTGCCCATTTTCGAAGCGTCTCTGACGGACGGCTGCCAACACTGCGCCGCCGGATACAGACCACGGTCATGGGCTGGTTGATTGATTGCTTTGCAACCAACATTTTAGCCGTTTGCCAGGGGGCTATGGACGCTTCGTGGAAACAGTGGCATACCGACCAGCGGTGCGAGGTGGTCTATAACGGTCTTGATACCTCCCGATTTCGGGAGCCGTCAGATCGACAGGGGGTATGTCGGGAATTCGGACTCGACCCGGAGGCTCCATTTTTCATCCACGTTGGGCGCATGGATCCCGCCAAAAATCATGTTCGACTGATGACAATTTTTCACCAGGTTCTGCGTCGCCTGCCTGCGGCCAGACTGGTGCTTGTTGGCAGGACAACGCCAGATATCCAGTTGCAGGTAAATCAGTTAGCTCAAACCCTCGGGATTGCGGACCGGCTAGTTTTTGCCGGTGTGCGCAGCGATGTCCCGCGACTTCTCAAAGCGGCTGACCTGATGATTTTCCCTTCCCGATGGGAGGGGTTGCCTGGCGCGGTCCTCGAAGCCTGTGCTGCCGGGACGCCAGTTGTGGCCAGCAATTTGCCAGGAGTAAAAGAAATTGCTTCTGAAGTTGGTCGGGTGTGGGAGGTATCACTTGATGAGTCAGACGCCCAGTGGGCTGACCGGGTGAGTGACCTGTTTCACCAATCCCAGACCACCAGGAATCGAGTCGGAAGCATGACGAAATTTGAACAAAGCCAGTTCAGCATTTCAGCCTGTCTTCAAGAGCTGTATACCATCTGGCGCGGAGGAACCACCCATGTTTAACCCACTCCCAGTTTTTCAGAACTCATATCAGCCCCGTTCGGTTCTCCCGCTGACGGTTGACGCGCCGGCGGTTGTCCCCGCCGCCCGGCCTGAAACGATGCCAGCCACGTTGCTCGTGCTGGCGCTGGTGGGTTTCGGGATCGGAGTGGTGCTTGCCATTCAGGACACCTGGCTAAATCTCAGCTTCGATGATTTTGCCTTCTGTATTTCACTCTGTGCTGTGGTGTGTCTGGCTGGTACTGCCAGACTGGTCAAAGGCGGCGTTTCTTCAGCCCCATTTGTATTTCTGGTGGTCTTCTCAGTGTTTCATTTTGGGGCGCTGGTCATTTTTGGGCTTGGAATTCCATTTTCAGATGCCCAGAATTACACGTTGCAGCAATGGTTTTTTAGTTCGGATACGCAACTGGGTGGGTATCTCTCGTTGCTTGGACTCCTCGGGGCAACGTTGGGGGTTTTTCTCGGCCAGATCAAATTTGGCACCGGTCAGCGCCAGGTTTTCCCTGCGCTGGTATCGAGCGACCGGTTAGCCGGCTGGTTGGGCATTGTCATTTTAGGAACCTGTCTGGCCGCCTGGTTTGGCAGCGTGTGGGCGGCTGGGGGAAGCAGCATTTTTACTGGTTCCTATGAATCCTTCTTACTGGCGACAAGCGACACCAATCTGTCCTGGCTGTATTTCGGCATTGGGTTTGGACTGGTCTGGCTGGCCTGCACCACTGAGAAAAGGATAAAGCAGGTTGGCCTGGGTGCTTTTATTGGCTGGGCACTGATTGCCCTGCCGTTGGGCCTTCGGGGCGAAGTTCTGTTCCCTGGTGTGACCTATTGGGTGCTCTCGCGCCGTTCAGAAACCCAAAAATCAGCCTGGAAAGTTGCGATTTTAGGACTGTGTCTGCTGAGTGTTATTTCGGCTCTGCGGGTGATCCGCGAAGTTGGGGTTGAAAACGTTCAACTCGCTTCACTGACCGCCAGCCCATCTGAAGCAATGGTAGAGCTTGGAAGTTCATTGCGACCTGTTTCGACCGTGGTGACCTGGACTGAAAACGGGGATGAATTTCTCAATGGTGCCAGTTATTGGGCACCCATTGATCGGGCTCTGGTCTGGGTCATTCCTGGGTGGGGCCGGGTGAATGCCGAAGATGATGACCGGATTCTCAATGTGCAGGTGATGAAACGAGTCGGCCCGATTGGGTTCTCACCCGTAGCTGAAGCGTATTACAATTTTGGCCCGCTTGGGGTGGTGATTGCCATGATGATAACCGGCTGGCTGATTGGATGGATTTCCGGGTTTGCCGATTCGCCCTTAAATCGAGCCTTGCTGGGGGTGACGTTCCTTCCGGTATTAATCCAGATTCGCAATAGTTTTGTTGCGGTCCCGTTTCAACTCATTGTCGGTTTGGCCACCGTGTGGATGATTTACTGGCTGTGTGGCTGGATCAGTTACCGAAAATCCCTGGTCGAGCCCGCCGTCCTCACTTCCGACCAGAAAAAATATAAACCGTCCGCTTCCAATCAAACATCGAGGTTGTCATGAGAGTCTGTGTCACGCTTGAGTTTCGATTTCAGCAACTGGCCGATGGTTCGGTATGGACGCCTGGTTCGTTTGCCTATCCATTTTGGGAGCGCTACCTTGAAGTTTTTGACACTGTTCAGGTGATTGCTCGGGTCAGGCGGGTCTCGTCAGTTCCTTCAGATTGGAAGCGTGCTGATGGCAGGCAGGTCAGCTTTGCGCCGATTCCAGACTATCACGGACCGCTCCAGTTTTTGATGCAGGCCCCCCAGGTCATCCGGGCGGTTCGTCAGGCGATTACTTCCGACGATGCCGTGATTTTGCGTGTTGGTTCTCAACTGGCAGCCTGTGTCGAACCAGTTTTGACTCAAACTGGCCAGCCTTTCGGAGTCGAAGTCGTGGGCGACCCATATGATGCCTTTTCCCCCAAAGCGATTCGCCACCCATTGCGGCCATTTTTTCGATGGTGGTTTACCCGAGAACAACAACGCCAGTGCCGCAATGCCTGGGCGGTTAGTTATGTGACCAGATACTATCTTCAGCAGCGATATCCGAACGGGATCCACGGAATCCAGGCATTTTATTCGGACGTTGAACTCACCCCCGACCGGTTTGTAACCAGGGAAACCGTCACTGGTCGCTATTCAGAACGCAGGTTTGAAGGAGATCGTGAATACAGGCTTATTACACTGGCCAGCCTTGAGCAAATGTACAAAGCGCCAGATGTGTTAATTGACGCCTGTGCATTGTGTCTGCAGGCCGGGTACAACCTCCGACTGGTGATTTGCGGTGATGGGAAATACCGTTCCAGCCTTGAAGCGCTGGCTCGCAAACGTGAAATTGCCAACCGGGTTGAATTTCGTGGCCATGTGGCTGGGTTTGCTGCCGTGGCCGGTGAACTTGATCAGTCAGATGTATTTGTCCTTCCGTCACGAACTGAAGGGTTACCACGAGCACTGATTGAAGCCATGGCCCGTGGATTGCCCTGTATTGGGTCAAATGTCGGTGGAATCCCTGAATTGTTACCTGAGCATTGTTTGGTTCCGGCAGGTGATACACTGGCACTCGCCCATCGCATTAGTGAATTTTTGGATCAGCCAGAGGTGATGTTGAGCGCGGCCCTGCGAAATCTGGATCAGGCCCACGAGTATGAAGAAGCCAAACTCCATCACGCCCGGTTGGAGTATTACAGAGCCGTTCGTGAAACCACCGAAGCCTGGGTTGCGGCTAAGGTTTTTCTGAAAAAAAACAGCCTGAAATCAGATCAAGTCTTTGAAATACAATAATATCAGTCAGTCGTCAGTCGTCAGGTGTTGGGATTTGTGAGTTCTTGTCAAATGTATTTGGTTCCAGTTGGGTTATTTAGGGACACTTCTTTTCAAGAATTCCACGGATTCAACGATTCGGGTTTTGTCTACTGACGACTGACGACTGACTTATCAACCATAAAAGGAGTGGTTTATGCGGGTGCTGCAACTGGTGAAAACCTCGGTTGGTGCTGCCTGGGCGCTGCGCCAAATGCGGGAACTGGTCAAGCTGGGGATCGACGTGCATGTCGCCCTTCCGTTTCGTGATCCGAGTTTTCCCTGTGGCGGGCCCATGGTTGAAAAATATCGAATGGCTGGAGTGACAGTGCATGATTTGCAAACTGACTTCCCCATCCGAAACCCACATCGGTTTCCAGCTCTGGCCAGGGAATTTCGCCATCTGGTTGACCAGATCCATCCTGACATCATCCACAGCCACTTTGTTGGGACTACGCTCACCATGCGGCTGGCGCTGGGAAAAACCGCAACCCCACTTCGGATTTTTCAAGTGCCGGGGCCGCTCCATTTAGAACATCCTTTTTTCCGGGCTGCCGAAATTCTGACAGCCGGTCCATCTGATGTCTGGATTGGTTCCTGTCAGTGGACCTGTCAGCGCTATCAACAATCGGGAATTGATCCAGACCGGTTGTTTTTGTCTTATTACGGAACCGATATTGATCGGACTGTACCCCAAAGAACCGGGAAGCTCAGGCAGGAATTGGGTTTGTCTGCAACCACAAACATTGTCGGGATGGTGGCTTACTGTTATGGACCGAAATGGTATGTCGGTCAAACTCGCGGGTTAAAAGGCCACGAAGATTTAATTGACGCGCTTGCCGTGTGTCTTGAAAACAAGGCGAATCTGGTCGGGGTGTTTGTCGGAGGGGCCTGGGCCGGGGCGGATGCCTACGCCGCCAAAGTGCAGGCATATGGGCGGGAGAAGTTGGGGAATCGAGCCATATTTCTCGGAAGTCGGTCTGATGTCGCCGAACTCTATCCGGATTTTGATGTGGCGGTGCATCCGTCACATTCAGAAAACGTCGGCGGGGCCGCCGAATCGTTGATGCTGGGGGTTCCGACAATCGCAACCGAGGTCGGAGGCTTTCCGGATCTGGTGATTCCTGGAAAAACTGGCTGGCTTGTACCTCCAAAAAATCCAGGCCGGCTGGCTGCCACAATTTTGGAAGTGCTGGACAATCCAGATGAAGCCCAACGAAGAGCGCTCCAGGGCCAGGACCTGGCCCGAGAGCTGTTGAGCATTGACAATACCGCACCGCAAATTGCCGATATTTATTGGGATTTAATAAGAGGGAGAGCTGAAACCAGGGCTGAGGGCTGAAGACATCGGGCTTGGGGCTGAGGGCTTGGGGCTG
>DAOQNB010000165.1:7127-9013 GCA_035335845.1 Acidobacteriota bacterium
GGCTGAAGACATCGGGCTTGGGGCTGAGGGCTTGGGGCTGAAGAAACCAGGGCTGGGGGCTGAAGAAACAAGGGCTGAGGACTGAAGACATCGGGCTTGGGGCTGAGGGCTTGGGGCTGGGAGCTGAAGAAAACGGGTCAATCTTAAATCCCAAGCCCATTTTCTTCAGCCCGTCGTCTTCAGCCCTGGTTTTTTTCAGCCCTACTTCGGTGCATTTTGCCGGTCAGCGAACACTTTGCCCAACGTCTGTTCAAGGGTTTCACCCCGGAGCTTGCCTTCAATGGCGATGATTTTGCCAGTTTCATCAACCAGGATTGGCTTCGGAATCCCATTGACTTCAAAAAGTTTGGCTAACTCACTTCGGAAATTGCCCTCAACAAAGGCGTGTTTCCAGGGCATTTTCCATTTTTCTTCGCGGAATTTTTTGACGTCTTCTGGTTTCTGGTCAAAGGACAGGCTCAGGATTTCAAAGTTTTTGCCTTTGAATTTGTCATAGGCTTTGTGCAGGTTTTCCATTTCTCCAACGCAGGGGCCACACCAGACTGCCCAAAAATCAATCAGATAAATTTTGCCTTTGATGGAGTCATTTGAGTATGCAACTTGTTGATTTTCAATGTCTTTGATCAGAAAAGCTGGAAGCGGCTGACCGGCTTTGACTTTGCGATATGGGTTGAACGGCATTTTGGCCATTTGAGCCATTTGGGTATCGCCAAAATCTTTCATAAGCCGATCATAATATTGACGAGTCAACGGTTCGTTTTCGGCTTCGTCCGCATCAGACAGGCCCGAAAACAGGGCAGCGGCTTTAAAGTTTGAGCTGGCGCCCTTTTCCAAAATTGTCTGAATGTACTGTTCTTGGCGGTCTTTCCAACCAGCCTGTTCAAGGGCCCCCAACATCAAGTATGGATTGCTCGCCCACAAGTCGGAACTTACCGGGATCTCCTCAAGAGCTTTCTGAGCAATGGTTTTATCCTTTTTGTCAGATTTTACTTTCAAATAGGTCACCATCGCGTAGTGGCGAACCGACTTGTTTTTTTCAGATTCGATGGTTTGAGCCAGGCCGGGGAGCACCTCAGATTCATCGTAGGATTTGAAAAACTTTTGCATCTCAGCATTGTCCACTTTGGCCTTTATTTTGGCATTAAAAGCAGCTTGAAATGCGTCTTCTCGTTGTTTAAATCCCGCAAATAATTCACCAACTTTACCGGCTGGGGACGATGTATCGGCAAACACAACCGAAGCTGGTTCAGTCAGGCGGACCAGTTTGGTTGGGTCAAACACAATCCGTACTTTTCCATTTTGGGTTTTGACCACTGACCGGTAATCCCCACCTCCGTCATATTCAAATTCGTCAGAGTTGGTGCCATTGATCGTCCCGCCCTGGGTTTCCAATCCAGCAATCTGGTAAGCCACTTTGTCTTTTGTCGTTTCAAATTCGACGGCATAGGTTCCATCGGCTTGCTTTTCAAGTGATTTAGCACCCTTGGGTGAGAAATTATCCAGATCGGTAATGACTTTGAGTTTCGAAAAATCATCAACATACTGGTTGTTTTTCAGCTTAACTGAAACCTTTATTGGTTCTGTTTGATCTACCAGCAGAGGGAATGTCAGCCGTTTATGATCAACACTGGTGCATTCAACCGTAAACCACCCATTGCTGGGAACCGGCAGCTTGAAACTGCCGTCGCTGGCGACTTCGACTGAACTCAGGGGTTTTTTCAAATCAACCAGGGAAAATAAGCGAACATGCGCTTTGGTCAATGGTTTCTGGCCAGCACTCACCACGGTTCCCTTGAGTTCCGCAGTTTTTTGGGCCGAGGCCAGTTGGGTTGAACCGAGAATCAGTCCAAATGCTAAAAGAAAAAACACGAATTTTTTCACAAGTT
>DAOQNB010000166.1:0-9004 GCA_035335845.1 Acidobacteriota bacterium
ATCACGATAAGAAATAGATGACATGGTTTGAGTTCCTTGGGCAATGAATTCCTGAGTTCGAAGTTGTGGACGAAGTGGCCAACATTATTTGGTTCACGACGCCAAAACAAGGCCTTCGGCACACCTTTTTGAATCCAGTTTGACATGTCGCTCAAAAAAAATGCTGCCACGGGGGTGGCAGCACAAAACAGTTATCATATATTTGGAGGAGGCTTCTGAAAGAAATCCAACTCTGTGGTGCATTCAAGCCTAACTCACCCCGACGCGGGTCTGTGATGGTGGCTTGGTAATATAGGTCTCAACCCGAACAGTTTGCGTCCGTCCTGTTCGCAGGAATGGAAACTGGACTTCAATAATGACTCGTTTGACGCTATCAGTCCCGCCGGGTAGCGGATCACCAGTTGGATCATCAGGGTTACTCGCCGCACTGGCACTTCGGACCAGGATACGCATCTGGTAACCAGTATACCTGGGGTCGTCACCACCACTGTCATCATTGGTGCCACGGATTAAATCTGCCCCAATATTTTTCTTAATCGTTCTAAAATCAGTTGGAAAAAGGCTGGGGGTGGCGCCATTTGAGAGGTTGACAAAGGTATCAGCATCACGATTATTGGCCGGAGGCATACCACCTAAGGCATTCATGTCACGCATGATGAAAACCTGTTCGAACGTGTCGAGTGCCAGGCTTTTCGCGGTGTTAACCTTTTGTGCGTTGTTCGCTGTGGTAATAGCAATCGCAATGAGTTCAAGCGCGCCAAGGAGACCAACCATCAAAATAACCATGGTGATCAGTAACTCGATAAAGGTCACGCCAGATTGGCGCCTCGCTTCACCACGACGGCTCGAAATCGCAAGTCGGGGACATACCGATCTTGAACGGATGGTTGATCGCATAGGTTGATTGTCCTTTTAGGTAAGAATTGAAACGGAAAGCGCTCTTTTGGAAGCAATTTCAGTTCCTTAAGTTACGACTTTCTATTTTACACGTGTAACCCATTGATTTATAAGTATGTTCAATTGTCAGATTCAATCTTACCCGCGTTAAAGTTCGTTTTTGTTTGCTTGCCGTTTCAATCAAATTGTTTCATTTTGTTACACACATTGTCTTTATAAATCTCTATGAACGGCCCCAATTCCCCGAAGACAAAAGAAGGCAGGCATTTTCACGCCTGCCTTTCATTGGTTTTGGTAAAGCAGGTCAGGCAAGTTCAAAGTTTAGCTTTTAAGAATTAAACCCTGAACCCTGAACCCTGAACCCTGAACCCTGATCTCTAATCCTGGTCTTCGATAAAGACCTGACGGAAGCCACGAATCTTATAGAAACTCACGCGTGGCGTCCCTGGAGGCAAACCACCCAGTTTGCGGAACGCCTGGTCAAAGTTCCAGTTCCGATCTGGAGCGTTGTAGTTTGAAGCATTGTTTGGACCACCAATCATCCACGGGCCATTTGACTGCTGACTATAGAATTGGAAGATGAATGATCCATTATAGTTAAATCGGACGACCGGGTTACTCCAGGTCCAGTCTTCACAAAACCGGGGGAAATTATGCACCCCGCCCTGGGTATTGGGCGAGTTCCCCGAGTTTGTGTTCACACTATCTCCGTTATCATCAATGGTTTGTTGTGATGTAGTTTGAACACCTGCTTTCGGCTGTCCGGTCAACCAGGCGGCCTTAACCGTGGTTTCCATCGCGTATCGCCGCAATCGGTTTTGTGGCCTGAAACCCCACCCACGAGAACAAATAAACATTCTCGAATCCTGGAACGCTCGTGAATGGATCGAGACCGCATCAGCCATAATTGACATTGGCCCGTGGAGGAGGGCATCGTCAGCGCCGCCAGTCACTGGAGGATTTGAGTTAAAGTTCCCTGGCACCAATGGCATGTTTCGGTTTCCGGTTTGGAGGAACCGTCGGGAGGCAGTTGGTCCACCAACTGGCAGACCCGAATCAGGGTCAACAATTGTTGATGGCTGTTCCTGAACACCAATTGAGTTTAAGTTGCCATAGATATAAACCGGGTTTTCACAAATAAGCGACATTCCTGAAAAATGGCGTGGGACTGGACCATCCTGGGAGAGGTACCATCGCGGAATATCCCAGCCGTTTACGATTCGGACGGCTCGCCGGAAAGCCCTGATGCGACCAGTTTTGGCTGAATCTACGATTCGCCAGTTGATGGCACCAGTCTGGCTTGCCGCTGGTGCGGTTCCAGCCCCAGTGGTTACGCCCGACATGGTCTGCGTAATGCCAGCTCCGTTGAGCAATGTGGTGTAATTTGTTTGGGTTGGATTGACTTCATCTGGCACGGTGACCCGCCAGGTGGTGGTATTGATGTTACCGCAGAAATACTCATATCCGTCATTGGTTGGCATGGCACCATGCGGTGATTCACCAGTTCGGGCTGGGGCCGCATCAGTTGGTGCCGTTACAGGTTGGGTTTCGACATCTACGTCACGGCGGAGAAGACCATCACCAGGTTTCCCTTTCTGATCTGAATTTTGGTCAAGAATGGTATTGACCGTATCGTCCAGAGCATCAACCACTCCGTTTTCGCCAAACACGTCGTTAAACTCATAAACCCCGTCGTTGTTGTCATCCCCGCGCCGATCAGAGATATAGACAATCAGCCCGTTATCTGAGATATCAATGATTCCATTGCCTCCCCAGACTGTTGCCGGGTCACCAATCGGCGAGTTACGCGGTTGACCGCTGGTAAACCCACCACCAAAGGTTCCCAGATACGCATTAAAATCACCCCGGAAGAGCTTTTTCAGGTTCCCCATATCCAGCTCAACAACATTCATCATGCCCCGCCGTTCGAGTGCCACGGGGCTTGGCATCGGCAGCACCTGACTCATGTTGTAAAGAATGCGATCATCATTGGCCAATGTGCCGGTTGCCGGCCAATCTGGCCATTGATTTTCGACGATTTGTTGGGAACCAGACCCGACATCCGCACTGTAATAGTCAGGTGAGGTCGGAATCCCCTGGAAGCCATATTGACGCGAAATATGCCTCCCTTCACGCTGATCATAGATATTGATCGGGAAAGCGGTATCGGTGATAGTCCGAACTCGCGGTAACCACGTGGTGGTTCCCCCCTGTGGAATATTGTCATTGGCTGGGTCAGAGACAAAATCCAGGTAGCAATGCCCTGGGAACGCATAGTGAGCATCAGTCAGACCAAGGTTACGGCCAATGAGGGTTGCATTCCCAGCTTGAGTAATTTGAGCCGCAGTAAAACCAACGTTGGTCGGATAGGAAGCTGCACTCTGACCACGTGGAGCTAAAGGGTGTTGGAAAACAATCCGAACGGCAGATCGGACTTTCATAGTTATTACATAATTGTAAGAAGTACCAGTTTTAGCCAGTGTTCGCAGTCGCTGAAATGTCCCAAACGGCACATCAAATCTGAAACTATTTGTGTTATTTGTAAACCCAGTGCCTACACCAGGATCTGGATCTGCCTGACTGAATGGGATTTGATTACCATTACTCGTCATCAAGTTGTTGACATATGTTTGGAGCGCCGCATTATTATTTGCCGGATCTGTCCATACAACTGTGCCATTTTGTTCAACTAATCGAACTTCCACCGGAACTGAAGTTACACGATCTGCTGTTGTTGAAGGAGATGGAGATACACGTAAGGTACTTGGAATAAGAGAACAGATATTACTCTCAACCGAATACCCAATTGCAATACCTTCTGTGATCGTGCTATTTCGAGAAACGGTACCTCCCTGAAACGGGCGATGCGGTGGTTCAATTACCCCATCTCCATTCCAATCAAAAACAATATTTTCACGTGGTAATTCAGCAGTTGCTGGATCAGTCATTCCAGGTTCAACATTTTTTAAGCCAGCTAAGAAATTTGCAACGGACCGTTGTAAATCAAAGGTATTGTTAGCTGTAGCAGGATCTTCCTTAAGGTAACTGGGGATATTGTTAGCATTTGGATTTGCAGTTGTGGTTGGCCAGGATAAATGGACAAAATCATTTGCAGTTAAAGACCCAACATTGGTACGCATTGCAGTTAACTTAGGTTGTTGGGTACCTGGATCCAAATTCGGGAAAATTGTCATTTCATTCAAATCAATGACCCCAACCCTTGGATCACTATTCTCGGCAGTAGTTGGGTTCAAATCCCAATTAACATCGAGATCTATTCTGCCATCTCCTCCAGCAGTTGAACCAGTTCCATTATTATCCCAGGCTAATGCGTAAAAGCCCGGAATACCTGGTTTAAATACATTTTCACGAATGAGCTGGCAGAGCTGCTGTTTCAAGGTTGCATTATTGTTCCACAGAGTACTCAGTAAATTAAATAGTTCATCTCGATTGACCTTAGCCCTGCCTGCCTGAAGTTGACCTGTATTGGGTTCAAGGGCGTCAGTATTATCGGCGAACGGAAGGAGACCACCTGGCCCACTACTTGTAATTTCGAAACTTCCAGTTGTGTTTGGTTTCCCTGGGTTTGTGTTATTCGTAACACATGACGCACCGTACATTTCAATTGCCCGAATAAAGCGAGTATCTGTACCGTCTCCAATGGTTCCATTCCCTGCATATACCCGCTGCCGTGAATTAAGGATAAAATCACCAGCAGCAAGGGTATCAGTGTTAGAAAATTCTGCAAACGGATTTACTAGTTCAAACATTCCATTGTTAAGTTTTGCTGTTCCCTTAACATATGTAAAATTATCAAACTGATCCGTAAACCGGAAATACGGTTTGGCAATCAGGCTCTTGAACTTCGAGGGGTACCCACCAACTCGGCCAGTGGATCCTGCCGGGTTATTAATGGCAGTTACTGCTGTTGGTGCATCTGAAGTTGTTGGAACATCAGCCGTCGTGACATCAATGTTGTTATTAGGTTCATACGGGAAGTATGTTCGTTGCAGCCTCAAAATCGCGTTTGGCTCAAAGCGATATCTGATTGTGGCGGTCTTATTTCCAGCAGCTCTGAGTGTCAGCGCTGGCGAGCCTGGTAATGCACCGCCAAGTGCCGCTTTATATTTACCAATATTGGCATTGGTCGTGGAATTCTCGAGCCACGGCAACATATTGTTATTCAAATCATTGTCAACAGTGGTATTTGTCAACCGGGTGTCATTGAGTGGATACCCGTTCACATACGTGGTACTGGCGCGCAAGCGACCATCTGGGGAAGTAGTGCTGTTATTTCCATTCAGGTCAGCCGCTGTAAGGCCATTGGTAACAAGTTCTGGGATGGGGCCAGCCGTAATGCCCAGGTTCAAAATATGCTGGGTGATATCAATCCGTTGTGGCGGGTCTGGTTCCTGGTCGTTGATGAGCAATTCGATTTTGATGTAGGTGCGTTTGCGGGTCGCTGCGACAGCCCCGGTTTCAGTGCGTTGAAATTCAGGCTGATTGTTAATCAGATTTGTCTGGGGCGGGGTAACCTTTGCATTGGCAATCGCAGCACCAGCACCGACAATCGCCGCGCCTGCCGCTTGATCTGGATGGTCGTTGCCAGTGGTTGGGTCAAAGGTACGCACGTTATTGGCCAGGGCAGTCCAGAATGGATCATTTGGATTGGCAAGCTGGTTTAGATCATAAGCGCGCGGTTCAGTACCAATGGCTTCTGGGAACTCTTCGATGTCGTCATCGAGTAAAACCCGAATCGTGCTATAGCGGGCAAAAATTCCGTTGAAGAAGCGGGTGTTGCGCAGGGCTTCCTTATCCTGATCATCGTCGGCAGGGACTGCCCGACGCAGAATTTCAACCGCCTGGAACCCCTGGCTTTCAGTCGGCAGCAAAAGACGCGGAATCCCGGTCACCACCAGTCCGGCTGGAGCAGCACCCGCCGTTTTTGTTCCACCATTGGGCGAAGTTGGGTCATCAACCAGGTTGTAGTCATACGAAGCCGCGACACTCGGATTATCAGGGCCGGTTCCATTGGTCACGCTTGGATCAATATTGCGAAGGCTCAACGTAGCCGGATCATAAATTTGTTGTCGGCCAGCCACACTTTCGCTGGCCACCACACCACGTCCGCTTGGCAACATTTCGGTGCAGACCTCACCGACCGTGGTGATCTTTCCATAAAAACGCGCCAGGTTGGTGTTATTGCGGCGCATCAGGAAGATATTGCGGTTGGTGTGGGTTCGACCACCAAGCCACAGATTTGGACCGGGAGAAACATCAAGGCTGTCAAAACCAAAGACGGCGAACTGGAAGATTGGAATCTGATAGTTGGCCACATCCCGAATCAGGCGTACCTGGGTGTTGTACCGGGTATCCTGGGCAATGGCTTCTAATCGGAACAACCGCTCACGGGCCGTCAACCCTTCAAACGGAGGGTCAAGCACTGTCACCAGGGCCCGGCTTCCACCTAACTGAGTCACTTTCTGACTGAAATCATACAGTTCCGTTGAACCATCCCGATAGATTGGTTCAACTTCAGCCTGTTCGGCAATTTCAGCCGCGGTGGGGTTGAAGTTTGACGTGAACAGCGTATTGATCTTGTCAGTCATCAACTCCAGGCTGGCCATACCAGCATTGAAGGTACGGGCATTGTTATATTGCGCCGCACTCAATCGCGCTTCGGAAGTCATCAAGGTCGCAGCTAACGAGGTAAACACCATCAACACGCCCAGCAGAATCAAGGCAATGGCCAGTGCAATGCCATGCTGACGGTATTTCCGGTGAAGCTGCGGCTTCCGTCGCATCGGCGACCGGCGTCGCGTGTGACTCAACCGTGTGTACTTCATACGTATGTTCTCCCTAATCATTCACAAGCCTTTGAAATTGATCTATTTACAAAATTTGGCCAAATCTGACACATCTAATGTTTCATCACCTGATGATGGGTAACGGTGCCAGCATCTGGTATCACAAGTTGGCATGGAAAGTTGTTTTGGTTGTGGTGCCAGATCTCTTCAGCCCAGCTTGAGCTTTATCGGTTGTAAACCGAGTTTCGAAGAGAAATGGTAAACTCCTGATTGATCCGTAAGTAATCACCTTTTCGTGTCGCAGCTCCGACCTGACGATTGAGTGAGGGATCATACTCATCAGATCGTCCAAAAAGATGAACTCGAATGGATCGGATGGCGGTTCGACTCCAACGCCGGGTTCGCCCTGCGGCTGGAGGTTGAGGTGGAGCAGTATTTAAATCAGTCAGTGTTGCTCCTGGCATCGTATAAAATTGTCCACGCCCAGCATTAAGAACTTCTTCATCAGCCAGCAACAAGGTGCAGTGCATGTTTTCGATACTAAATGCTACTGGATCAATCCGGGCACCATCGCGGCGATACAGGGCGCAAAAATCGGTGGGGGCGCCGGCTGGAGTATTGATAAACGAACCAACAAAATAACGCAGTATCCGACCACGGCGGATACTTACCACATCGCCTTGTCCGCACAGCCGAGGGTGCGTGCCAGTACGACCACCTGAGGCTTCAGTCAAGGGGTATGTCCAATCAGGGGTCAGTTGAATTGGGTCATTGGCATATGACAATGTGATGGCACCTGAAGTTTGGTTGACGGCTGTAACCAATCCCATAAATTGCGCCCCACCCGTCGTGCTGCGGACAATTATTACGTCAACCATTGGCACTAATCGCCGGGCCATTAACCGATCACTTTGATCAACCAGGGCCGCAGACGTCGCATTGTCAAAATTTGAGGCTGGGCTTGAACCTGTAAGCGGTAATAAAATCAGATCACTACCACTAAAGTTTGCCTGGGCAAAGTATCTGGCCTCACCAAGTTCAATATCAGTATTGTCATCAGGCTGGACCAACCCGAAATCATCTGCAAATCGCAACGTAATCGAATCCGCCTGGACAAACAATAACTGATCAGTCCCTGTACCATAGGCCGGAATATAGCCTGCGGACCCATCTCCCAGGATAGCGGGGCCTGAACCAGGCGCAACACGGATGTTCGTTGAAGGGTTGCCGTTGGTATCAACGCCTAATACAGCCTGTGTTGAGTTGACGTTATTGGCCCATTGGGCAGCAAATAGCTCGTCATACGCGGCACCTGTTGTCACATCAGTATCTGGGAAAGAATTGGCTGCCAGAAATCCTCGCCGGACATACACTGAGTCAAGTGAAATCTGCCCCATAAAATCCTGACCCAGCGTAATGACATCATCTGCCATAATCTTGGCTGATGCCCGGATATTCTGCTGGGTATCAACCAGTTGATTATTGGTAAACGATGTCTTTTTGGCATAGTCGAGGGTCACAAAGACAGCCCCCATCACCACAGTAAAAAGAGCAAGGACAATCAGGAGTTCAAGCAGCGAAAACCCGCGACTCCGGCGAGATGAAACAGCAGATTGATGGCGGTGGCAATTCATTGTTTTTTCGACTCCGGGGTTGAATTCTTCATTCTCAATTCTTCATTCCACTTAGATTTTTCCAGGAACAATCCATTCATCTTTATGAAGTCGCCAGACTGAAGTTCGTCCAGTGGCGCCTAAAACAGTGATGGCACGAGGTTTGTATTGACGTGCTTTTTGATCGGCTTCGTCATCATCATACAAAAAGATGGTGCCATTGAGCGGCGGAATCCCCCAGTTTCGAGTAACTTCAGTATCGCCAATACCATTCCCCAATCCCATGTAACCATCCCCTTTAAAAATAATGTCGCAGGTCCCATTTAAAAAAGTAACTTCGGCCAAAGCCCGTGGATCAGGGGCGGTATTTCCTGGGAGTTTTCCAAACTTCCATCCGACAGGTAAGGTGTAGGTACGAATCGTCGGGTCAGCCGGGTTGGTTGGAAATCGCTCAATGATATATTGGTCACCGGCGGTGCTGGTTGCGGTGTTCTTCAGCAATCGCATTCGGTAGGTAACGCGTTGTGTAATCGAGTTTTCTCGCGTTCGGCGGATAATCTGTGACAGGTCTGAAGCCGTAACATCCGCTAAAATGGATTTACGATAGAGGCCCATACTGATTAGTCCAAACCCGGCGATCAGGGTAATGAGCAATATCACGATCAAGATTTCAGTCAGCGAAAACCC
>DAOQNB010000167.1:0-8957 GCA_035335845.1 Acidobacteriota bacterium
ACCCCCGACCCCTGACCCCTGACCCCTGACCTCTGGGCTGGTCAGTTTGTCAGCGATTGAGAAGGCGGCTCGTGGCTGATTCCCGTCAAGGTACAACCCAATTTGCTGGATCTGCGGATCGGCTTCGGTCAATCCAAAACTCTCACTCATTGAGAAGTGCGGGGTATTGGTTTGAGCGCGGGAAAAATCGGCGATAGCCTGGCCGGGCTGGTGGGTCGCTTTCTCCAGAAGGGCTCTGAAAAACCAGCCATACGGGTTTGCCAACACGGTCTGGTGCTGATTGAGGCGTTGAAGCGCCTCCGATGGCTGATTGATCGAAGCCAGTTTTTTCGCCTGGATGGCGGTCAGCATTTCGGTATCGCCTTTGGTTTGAACCATTTGTTCAAGTGTTGTCCACCGTGCAGTGTTTGTCCCGATCAACTCGGGCGCCAGCCAGACGGCCAGCCACCGGGTTTTTCGCAAGACGGAGCGATCTCCCATCACGGCAGCCAGTTCAGCAATGGCTTCTGAGGTATGGTTGGCCAGGGCCAGCAAGCGGGCCAGCTCAAGGCGGTTGATTTCATTTTCTGGATGAATGGTTCGAACCCGCTGCCGGTACTGAATCGCAAGCTCAATCTGACCGAACTCTGCGGCCAACTCAGCACCGAGAGACAGGGCCTCTCCGCGAGAAACGGAAAGAACCGGATCGGGTTTTTCAACCACCGGGTCGGTAATGACCCGATTGGCAAGAAATGGAAGTCTCGCCACCGCCGCCTGGGTCGTTTCTCGGGTCTCGTCTTCGTCCAGACTGGTCAGGAAATTCAGAAATTGAAGACCGGTGTGAGCGTCGTTTCGCTCAAAGGCCAGCCGGGCGAGGCCGATGAAGGCTGAAGGTTCAAGTTGTTCCAGTGCCAGCATCCGTTCATAGGCGGCCTGGAGCAGATTTTGAGCCAGGTCAGTGCGGTTTTCTCTTTGAAGCAGCGCAACCACATCATTCACCCGGCGCAACGACGGTCCCTGGACGGTGAGCGTTTCCGGATAGGTTTCAATCCCACAGAAGTGGGTGAGTTCTTCAAAAAGGGTGGTCGTTCTGGTCTGGGCTTCCAGGCGGAAGCGGGTCAGCCGGAGCCACTCCGGGCGCGGGTAACCGGTTTTGAGTTCGTTTTCGATGGTTTCAACTGTGTTGAGGGCGGCAGCCGTCTGTTGCTGCGAAAGCTGGTATTCAAGAAGCATCTGCTGCCATTTCAATCGGTCAGATTGTGGCTCCTCAACCCGATAGTCATTTTTGTGGTCGAGGATTTCTTCAGCCCGCACCGGATTGAATGTCGTCTTGAGCTGGTCGGTGAACTGGTAGTCATAGCTATACCGATCCAGCCGGGAACTCTGGTCAATCAAAATCTGATAAAACCGAGCGTGTTCGGTTTCGCTGACGAGTGAGTCACCAATCACGGTTTCTGCCAGCCAGCTATTTTTTGGAAGCTCAAGGCACAACTGGTTGAAGTAGGCCGCCTGTGCCTGGGCCACGGCTGGTGACAGCGGCGTGTCGTCCTTCAATTCAGGGTGAAAGGAAGCCGAAAGTGTGTGAAGCAGAGATTTGAGCGGTTCAAACTGGCGATTGGGGTCGCTTTCGTAGCCTTCGTCATTTTCTTTCTCGATCCGTTTGAGTTCTTTCACCAGAATCGGGAAAAGCCGTGCCCGACCCTGCTCGCTGAGTCCATGTTCGGTCAGGATGCGAACATAGCGTTCACTTGATTCAAGATTGAAGTTTGAGGCAATAACCTGTTCCCATTGTGCTTTGGCGTTGGCCGTTTCGCCCAGTTGCCAGAGTGCCTGACCCAGATCAAGTTTGACCGCAACCGGGTCGGCGGTATTTTCAAGTGCCAGGGTCAAATGTGTGAGCGCTGATTGTGCGTCGTGATGAGCTAAAAACCAGCGGCCCAATCTGACTTGTTCGGCAGCATCTTCGGGGCGGTTTTCAATCCCGGCCTGCAGCCAGCCAGCGGGTGGAATTGGGCTTGTAATTTGTTTCTCGGGAGAAATTTGCTTTTGAAATAACCACTGGCCGTAATTTTGAGCCAGCATTGCCCAATCATCGCCCACCAGTTGACTGGTTGTGTCCGGACGTTGTTTGACCAGTTCACCAATCGTGGTCAACTGGAGCGCGTTGTGAAAAGCCTCATCAATCGGTGGTGTCAATTCGTGCAAAACCAGTCCGGTTTGGGCCGTGCGAGCCGATTTCCAGGCTGGGGAAAGCGGGGCATTGTGAATAGCAAGATAGGCCAGGTCGGTCATCTGCTTTCGAATCAGGAAATTGATCAACTGAAGCTGGAACGGAGACGGTTTTTCAGCGCACGCCCGAAGTTCGGCCTTGCCGGAATCACCAAGATCAAACAGAAGTTCAAAATAGCGCTCGACGGTTGGGGCTGGCTGCTTCCAAAGTTCACCCCTGTACCGTTGATAGTAAGTTCTCAACGCCCACAGTTCTTTTTCAGGATTGTTGAGTCGGTGTGATTCGTCGGCAATGGCTTCCAGATACTCAACTGAAGGTTTGTCCGGGTCGAGTTCATATTCTGCTACCAGCGTGACCAGTGCCTGCTGGAAATCTCCGTGAGTACGATAAAACTCAACCAGCTCAAACACTTGCTGTCGGTGGAAATCGTTGACGTGGGTTGAAGTTTTGAGCTGGGCTTTGAGTATCTCTTCTTCCAGGTGTGTGAACCCAGCTTTTGCCGAAAAGTTGCGCAGCAGGCTCAACGTTTCAAACTGGTCAGGCTGGGAAACGGCGAGTTCGATGCGCTGGCGCAGGTCCTGGCTGATGACCGCCAGTTCATCCCCAGTGGCCCGGTCGGCTGTTTCAGCCGCGAGTGCTTCAACCAGTCCATAATTCAGAAATTTGATTCGTTCCTGAGCGGTCCCGGCTTGCAGACTGGTTGGTGATTCGCGCTCTGTAATGAGTTTCTGGCGCAGGTCCCACAGTCGCCCGGCGATCTTATCCAGAGGTTCTTCAGAATGAAGCGTTTGCACGTAACTGGTCAGATCTCCGATGTTGATTTCATTTTTGTACGGGTTGGTCGCATAGGTTTCAAAGACTTTTCGATAGAGTTCAATCGCTTTGGCCCTGTCGGTGGTTCGGAGTTGTTCGGCTTCGGCAAGCTGCTGGGATAAAGTCTGTTGCTTTGGTGGCGGTGGTTCGGGGAGTTTTTGTCGAACCACGGCGGCTTCTTTGTGATAACCGGCCTGTTCCAGGACGTTTATCAGCTTTTTGAGGTATACCGGATCGTCGTTGGTGAGTTCTGCGGCTTTGCGCAAGGCTTTGATGGCCTCGTTCAATTGATTGAGCTTGAGATGGGCTTCGGCGATGGCCGCATAGAGATCAACCTTTTCCGGTTGATTCCCAATTGCCGTGCGGTAGTTTTCAATGGCCCTGGGCCAGTCGTTTTTGGCTTCATAAATTCGCGCCAGAACCAGATACCAGCGATAATTTTTATACGCCTGTTTCGCGGTTTGCTGGTAATAAGCCAGCAGCCGTTCGCTGCCGCCGTACCGTTTGGCGTAGCTGAGCGCAACGTTGAGTCGGTCTTCGTCGTCAGGCTCACGGTTGATAATTTCAATGTGCTGGTCAATTGCGGCGTCATAATCTTTTAACTGCGTAAATGCCGTGATCATTTTTTCCCGCACATCCGCCACCTGATATCGAATTTCCTGGATTTCGATATCCTGTTTTTGGATGGCGCTGAGGCTTTGCTGAAAAACCTCGCCCAACGCGGCTGGCTGGCTGGTTTTGACATACATTCGGGCCAGCTCCTGGAACACACCAGAATCGAGTGGGTTTTCCTGATGAAGCTGCCGCAGTATCTGTTCGGCCTGCGGGAACTGGTTCAGGTCGAGATAACGCGCCGCCAGTTTACGGGCAAAACGATAGGCAAATCTTCCGATACCGCGTTGACGTCCCTGCTTGAGAATTTCGAGTGCCTGGTTACTTTGCCCCATCCGCCAGTAGATGTCTGCGGTTTCGGTTAACACACCATAATTGAGTGGATATCGTTGCCGGAGCTGCCGGAGCACCCGGTCTGCGGCAGGCAGGTCGCGGTGATTTTTGTACAGTTCAGCCAGTTGCAGGTGAAACGAAATCGCAAACCGATGGCTTTTGGCACTTGCGATAAGTTGGTGCAGCGTGGTGGCTTCGCCATCCAGATGACTGCTATTTCTGAAAAAACTGCGGGCTCGGGTGAGAAATTCCTGGGACCGGCTTTGGGTGACTTCGGTTTTGAGGTGATTGACCGCCTGCGCTTCCTGGCCAACTTCCTTTAAAAATTCGGCATACCCGAGCACCAGCCATTCAGGTTGAGGTTGGGTGCGATAGCTTTCCGCCAGTGCCTGCTCCAGTGCCTGGGGAACATCCTGGCGGTCATACAAGACCTTCAACCGCGCTCTGGTTTTGCGGCGGTCAGCATAATCGGTGGTTTCCTGGTTTAAGGCTTTGACATATTCCGCCAGTGCCTGGGGGCGCTCGTGTTTGGCTTCGTGGATGGCCCCGGCCTGATAGGCATACAGGCTGTCGTTATGGAGTTGTTCCCGGAGCCGCCAAATTGTGTGCAGCGCGTCATCATATTGAAAATAGTCCCAGTAGAGCGTCGCCGTGTCGAGATAGATTTCAGGCTCGCCACGGCCAAGGTCGAGCAGTTTTTCCCATTCAGCTTTGGCCTGACCATAGTCGCCCAACTCGGCATAGAGTTCGCCTGACGTGGTGCGAAGGCCGCTGATGGCGGGATTGGCTTCGGTATAGGCATGTTGAATTGTGGCCGCTTCAGTTAAAGCGGTGCGGTCTTTTTGCCCAAACGAGCGATTCAATGCCACCAGTCGGAGGGTAAATTCGGCATTGTTTGGATACAGGCGAATCAGTTCGCGATAGGTCTCGACCGCGCCTTCAAAATCAGAAAGCCGGATGGCCGCATCGGCCTGAAACAGTTTGTAGGGCAGGAGTTCCAGCGGATTTTTCGTCGTCGTCGCACACTTTTTGCGTGCCTGCTCAACTGAGGATCGAAGCTCTTTCCGGCTGGCCAGATGTGATAGAAACTCCTGGCGAATCCCTGGGGATACAAAAACATATTCCGCCATCAACTTGCGCCATTCGGTCCACTCTTTCCGCTGTTCATAGTATCTGAGCAATCCATTGACAAACATCAGGTTATGCGGGAACCGCTTGTGCGCCATCTGGTACAGCCCAAGGCACAGGTTCCGATCAAACTCAGTGCTTGAATTGAGCCGTGAAGCAATAAAATTCGACAAATAGGCTTCAGTTTCAGCGTCATTTACGGTCGAGATCAACTGGCGGGAAAAAGTCTCAAGTTCACGGTCGCGTTTGGTCCGGATCAGCCACCGTGCCAGCCGATGGTGCCAGAGCGTTGTGGGGAAATGGGTGATCGCTTCTCGATATACCCGGAGTTGTTCTTCAGCCAGATTGGTCTGGTCAAGCCATTGTAACCATTGTTCATAGAGGCCCTGTTCGTCCGGATATTTTTTCAGTTCGCTGGCATACAGGCTCAAAATGTCTTGCCTCCGCTCCTGGACAAAGAGCGAAGAAACCAGCCGATCCAAAACGATGGCATACGTGATGGTTTGGGGCTGGACTGCGGCTGAAAGGCCGAGGTGATTGTTAAACGAGCTATAGGAGTAACTCCAATTCTCAGTTGTTGAACTGTCTTTGGTATTTGGGATGTTAATTCCGGAGGGGGATTGAGGCTGGGTCTGGGTTTGAAAGGGCGGTGGGCCAGTGAGTTCAGTCGAAACCCCAATCTGAGGAGAAACCGGCAGTAACTGGTCGCCTGGTTTTCGATTTTTGCCGAAGTAATCAAGCACCCGCTGTAAAACGGCCTGTTCTTCGCGGCGGTTGTCCCTGGCCAGATAGGCATCCGCCAGTTTGAGCGCGACTTCTGGAAATTGCGATGCATTTTGATGGCGTTGCTCAAATTCAACCAGTGTCGCGTCGGCAATTTGAAGTTCCTGGGTGGCGGCATACAACCGAACAATATCCAGGTACATTTGTGCCAGTTCGGGCGAAGTCGGGTTTTCCTGTTTGTAGGCTGAAAAAATCCGAAATGCCGCAGCTTTATTAAAGAATCGAGTGGCGTTGGTTTGTTTTTCTTCAAATTTATCGCCCACATCGCTATCTGAAAAAATAAGCGACAGCACGGCGCCAAACAATCCTGGATGCGAATCTGCCGTGGCAATATCCTGATAAAACTGCAGGTCGTTGTTGGTCAATGAAAGCTGTTCGTTCTGGGCATCCATCAGGATTTCAAACAGTTGGTACAGGACTTTGGCTCGGATTGGGTCTCCAGGTTTGACCTGGGTTTGCAAACAAACCGTGTAGAGATACCGGGCAGCTTCATCAGGCTGGTTTTCCTCAATCAAATAGTGGCTGATGATGAGGAGTTCATCTGGCGTCAGTGGCTGGTTGCGTTCAGCACGGGCCTTTTCATGGCGGAGAATGTCATTTTTGACTGAGCCACCGGTATAGTGTCTTTCCAGATAATGAAGGCGTTTGACGAGCAGGGAAAAGCTCTCTGGGTGCTGCAGAAACTGTTCTTTGACTTCAAAATAGAAAGCGCGGTACCGGTCGTGTTCATCCAGAAACGTGTCAAATGACTGGGCAAGGGCTTCAGACCATTGTGCATCGAGTGCGGTTGAAAAAACGCTTTCGGCCTCTTTTTCGCGACCCAGATTGGCCAGGAGATTGGCTTCGGTGACGACAAAGTAACTGGTATTTTGGGGAAAGTGCGGTTTGTACTGCCGGACCAGTTTCAGGGCTTCCGGGTAATTTTTTTCACCTGCCAGCCAGTCAATCAGTTCAATAATGACTGAGACCACGGATGGATCCTGTTCAAGGACGTTCTGGTAGTACTGTGGACCGAGGTACGCCGTCAGGTTGTGTTTTCGCGCGTGGGCCATGAGCCGTTGCAGCATCGAGACTTTTTGGGTTTTTGGAACAAGATTGAGCAATCGTTCCAGTGTTTTGGCTTCGTGGTCAAATCGAGCCTGTCGGTTCTGGAAGGCAGCGACCAGTTCGAGGCTTTCAACGCTCTGGTGTTCAAGTTCGGCATAGTGCTCGATTTCTTTTTCGGCCAGATCGGGATTTCCCAGTTTTTCATCCAGTTGTGACAGATGCCGGGCAATGAGCGAAGCCTGTGGATATTGGGCGTGCAAGGCTTCCATTCGGGTTCGTGCCTCAGCGGTTGGAATTGGCACCAGTGCCTGAGACCCAAAAAATTCAGCTCGGGTATAGAGTGCAGCCTCAATTTGAGCTTGCAGGTCCTCAGGTTTTGTCGGAACGATATCGGCACGGCTTTTCCAAAAAGAAAAACTCAGGACAATCAGAACCACAGCGAATGCAGCGAGGAATTGCAGTTTCATAATCTTTGGAGTGCGGTGGCTTGACACCGCTTTTCGTTTCGGCGGCTTGACGCCTGTGGAGTGCGGTGGCTTGACACCGCTTTTCGTTTCGGCGGCTTGACGCCTGTGGAGTGCGGTGGCTTGACACCGCTTTAGTAGACCTGAAGTTCAATCTCAGTACTTGCCTGATTGTGGGCAAAATCTTCAGCCGTTACCGTGACGAAGTAGCGTCCAGCCGCCAGACCCTTTGGAATGCACAGCGTTCCACAATTGGTTTTTTCCTGGTCTGACCAGACAAGCTGAACGGGTTGGGCACCGTACATTTTGGCAACCAGCCGCACCGTGTCGCTATCAGCCGATACCCGGAGCCGCACCAGTTCACCGCTTCTAACGGTGGGTGTGTCTGCCGTGCCTTTGAGCTTTGGCGGATGAGAGTCAACCACAAAGGTTTTGGCTTCCTGATAGCCGTTGCCATTTTTATCGGTCAGGAGCAACCGGCAGCGATACGTTCCATCGGGCAACCACGCCGGCGCCAGGAATCTGGTTTCCCAAACCTGTTTATCTTCAATAAATTGCAAGAGAAGCGTCTCGCCAAACGGCAGCACGGCAAACACCGACGTAATGGATTCATCCGTTTTGACCCGGATCACCGGGTCGCCCGGTTGAATCAGCCGTGGCCGCAGCAACGCCCGTGGCGCTGCAATGAAGGCCGTGTACGGCGTGTCGAGCTTGTATTTCTGAGCCAGCCGAATGATTTCTGAAATGTAGTCTTCGCGTTCGCCATTCAAATCCATTTCCTTGAGCAAGGCGGTTACCCTGGCCTGGGCCCACAATCGGGGTAACTGATCGTGGGTGGCGTCCAGCTCAGGCAGCGAAACGGTTTGGGAAAGTTGAATCGGGTCAGTGCCGTGATATGCCTGAACCTGAATCGAAGTCGAGCCGGCAGATGGTTTATACCGTCCGACAAACGCCAGGCTACCTCCGTCAAACGTATGCTGACCGTTTGGGTAAACCTGATACAACAACTCTGGGTCGGCGGGAACAAACTGCACTCCCGACAGAATCGAAGCCCCAACTTTGTCAAAAAACAGCTTGAGTTGGGTGGCGATGTCTTCGGTTTCCCGGACCTGGACCGAGAAGCCGTTGAATTGCTCGGCCAGGGTTTCAAGCCACGTCGTTTTGGCATCACTCCCCAGCGCAAAAGCAAAAAATCGCAGCCCGCTGAGTTCCTTCTGGTGAGTGGTAAACACCTGGATCAATTGCTTTTGCTGGGTCGTGCCCAGCGTTGGGTTGGCATCTGAAATCAGGATCAGAGTTCGTTCACCCACTGGAAACTGCTCAGCCATTTCCTTCGACTTGACGAGTGCCTGTTTGAGATTGGTGCCGTCGGAAAGGTAGGAGCTTCGAATCAAATTCAAGGCGGCTTCGATCTGATCGGGTGTGCCTGGGACCGGTTGGGGTGAAAAGGGAATGACTTCAGAATGAAAAAGCAGCAGGTTAAAGCGATCTTGCGGTGTCAGGCTATGCAGGAAGAACTCCACGGCTTCGACTGCCCGAACGAGTTTTTCCCCGTGCATCGAAAGCGA
>DAOQNB010000168.1:0-8930 GCA_035335845.1 Acidobacteriota bacterium
GTTGATTGAGAGGAGTTCAAACCCTTTGGCTTTGTAGGTATTGTGCAAGGTGATAAGGTGCGGAAACTCCGCACGACAGGGCCCTCACCAACTCGCCCAAAAATTGAGCATGACCACCTTTCCTTTGAGTGAGGCCAGATTGACCTTTTTCCCATCAAAACTGGTCAAGGTGAAATCTTTCGATGGTTTGGTAACCAGTGAGGCAATCACTTTTTCCCGGAGCCTCGAAATCCGCTTTTCGGTTGCCGTAGCGATCAGGGCAGAGGCATGAATTGAGGTGTCTGCCTGACCAAGATCTTCTAACCATTTCCTGGCCATGGCGGAATTATCGCCTTCACTGGCAACCACTTCGGCAAAAATCTGGGCGGCTTCTCTGGTTTTGCCTTGTCTTTTATAGACCCGACCCAGTTCATACCTTGCATCATCCGTTTGATTGAGGGCGAGAGATTGGGTGAATGCTGTTTCAGCCTCTGAAAGGTTATCCAATTGAAACTGAATTCTCCCCAGAGTTTCAAGGAACGAGGCTTTGCTCTGTTGTACATACTGCTGGTTATAACCAGTTCCAGGCTTGCCTTGAGTCAGTTTCTCTAATTCGGCAATGGCGAGTTTGGCATAGGTCAACGCCTTTTCCTGGTCAGTTCGGGCACCAGCCGTGAGGGACCAGGCAAGTTCGTTGAGCAATCCGACTTGTCGCGGTTCAATGGCCAGGATTTGCTTTACCGTAGCTTCTTGTTTGGCCGTGTCTTTGGCTTCTTTATACAATCTGACCAATCGTTCCAACAGGTAAGCCCGAAATTGCTCATCATCGGGATTTTCCTGGTTCAGGGTTTCGAGCTTTGCAATTCGATCAGCCAGTGGTGTTTTCTGATCTGCTTCTATCGTCTGAATCTTCCGGATCCAAAAATACCGCCTGCCGGCAAAGATGTATTGGATCGGTTCTCCAGTATCTGTGAACATCGAAATACCCATCAGCCCAGGCGGGGCACCTGGGGTGGGAAATTTGTCATCGAGTTCTTTGGTTATTTCCTGGGCAGCCGTCTGGTCTTTGAGTACAAGCCAGCAGGCAAGTCTGATGGCCGAAAGCAGGTTTGGTGAAGGGGGTTCAGATGCTTTCAGCGCGGTGAGTTCCTGGCGCATGGCGGCTTTGGCTTTGTCAGAATACCCGGCTTTGGCCACGTTGACCGACATCACACCAATGGCGGCCTCGTAATTTTTTGGATTTTGTTTTAAGAGCGACTGATAGAGGGCGAGGGCTTCATCAAACTTCTTTAACTCCTCGACCTGAAACGCAGCCAGGTTGGCAATCATTTCATGATTGTTGGGATCAAGGGCAATGGCTTTTTTGTAAGCTTCCTCAGCTTTTGCCAGGTCCTCTTTATGAAATCGGTATAAATCAATCAGGGCTGATTGGCCCACGACCGAGTCTGGTGCCACGGCACCAGCTTTTTCAAGTAATTCCTGGCGACCTTCTCCGTTGACCAGCAGAATCTGATTTCGAGCCAGGATCAACGGAAAAACCGGATTGGTCGGGTCTTTCGCCATTTTGTCGAGATATTCCTGACGCAAGCGGTCTGGTGAGACCAGCATTAATTGGATATCAACATACAGATTGTGAAGCTTATAAGAATTTGGGTCCTGGTTGAGTGCTGCCTGAATTTTCGCCAGTGCACTTTTGTAGTCTTGAGTTTTGTAGAGCTGATTGGCCTGATCGGACAGTGTTTTTGCCGCATCAGACCTGGTTTCAAGCGTGTAAACTGTTGTCTGGGTTGCACTTGATTGTGCCAGCAATGGGACGGAAGCCCCCCAAAGCCAGATTGAAAGGCAACACATCAGGCACAATTTGATCCAGTATCGGCCTGGTTTCATCAAAAGTTCTCCCTTAATGAATTGAGAATACAGAATGTTTGTGGTGACTGGTGACTGGTACTTGGTGCTTGGTGCCTGGTGTTTGGTGTTTGGTACTTGGTGCTTAGGAACCAATACATTCGAAGAACAAAGAACAAAGAACAAAGAACCAGGCACCAGGCACGAAGCACGAAGCACGAAACACCAGTCACTCAGTTCCGAAAAAATTCTCAATTCAGATTCATTTACCGAAACCGATCACTGGCTTTGATCAATTCGTCGGTGATTCCGGGTTCAAACGCGGAGTGTCCGGCATCGGGGATCACGTGAAACTCAGCTTCCGGCCAGGCTTTGTGGAGTGCCCAGGCGGTCATCATCGGGCACACAATGTCATAGCGCCCTTGAACGATCACCGCTGGAATATGTCGAATGCGGTCAACATCTTTCAGCAACTGATCTTCTTCCATAAAGATGTTGTTGACGAAGTAATGGCATTCAATCCGGGCGATGGAGAGGGCTTTGTCATCGGCGCCAAACTCGGTGACCAGATCCGGGTCGGGATAGAGGGTGCAGGTTGAACCTTCCCAGATGCTCCAAATTTTGGCGGCTTCCAGGCGGAGGGCTTCATCATCGCTGGTCAGGCGGCGGTAATAGGCGTTCATCATATCGCCGCGTTCTGCTTCGGGGATGAAGTTCAAAAACGGCTCCCATTGATCCGGGTAGATGGCCCCGGCGCCATCCTGATAAAACCAGGCGAGTTCTTTTTTGGTACACAAGAAAATCCCGCGCAGAATGAGTGCCTGAACGCGCTCCGGATGGGTTTCCGCATAGGCCAGCGCCAGCGTGCTGCCCCACGAACCGCCAAACACCACCCAGGTATCAATGCCTAAATGTTCGCGGATCTTTTCGGTGTCGGCCACCAGATCCCAGGTCGTGTTTTCTTCAAGCGAGGCAAATGGAAGGCTTTTGCCTGATCCACGCTGGTCAAACAAAATAATGCGGTAGGCTTGCGGGTCAAAAAATTGCCGGTGTTTGGGTGATGTGCCGCTGCCTGGACCGCCGTGTAAAAAAACCACCGGGCGACCATTGGGGTTTCCGCTTTGCTCATAGTAGAGCGTGTGAATGTCAGACACGTTCAGCATCCCCTGATCATAGGGTTCAATCGGATCATAGAGCGTTCGCATAGTGATAGGCTTCCTGTTCAATTGTGAAATGTGAGGTGACGGGTGTTGTAACACACCGACCGTACAACTTGAAGAAAAGGTTTTGAACTGCTTTGATTTCACGATTCTAAATCCCAATTTTCACTCCTCAACCAAATGAACCATCATCAGCTTGAATGGAGTCATCGTGGTTTTTTTGTCATCCGGCAGTTGCTGACCCGGCTTGATCAAATATTTTTAAAACAGGTGTGTGACCGGATTTTCAACCAGTGGCTTGCTGAATCGCCAGACCCAACTGAAGCCGCCAACTCCACGAATCTGGCCTATTTAACCGAGCCGCGCTATTTCAGCCACCATCCCCAGGAACTGGTCTGGCTGTTAGAGTTGATCGCAAGTGAAACTGTATTTGGACCGGTGCAGTCGGTTTGCGACCGGGAACTGATCTTTCACAACACCCAGTATTTCTTTGAACCGGCCACCCACACTCGCGACGGTAACTGGCATCGGGATCAACAATTTGGCGCCACCGATGAAGCCGAGGAACAACGCTGGATGGCCACCACGGTTGGCGTTCATATTCATATTGCCCTCGAACCTGACGACCACCTCGAAATTGTGCCTGGCACCAACGCCCGATGGGATACCCCGGCAGAACGCAGCATTCGCAAAGGGTTAAACGGAATTGCCCGAAATGCTCCGGATATGCCCGGCGCCGTTAGAATTGACCTTCAACCAGGGGATGCCTGTGTCTTCAATGCCTGGAGTATCCATCGAGGGCGGTATGTCGCGGGTAAACCACGTCGGACGTTTGATGTGATTTATGGAACGAAACCTGACTCGTACGTGACACCTCCGACGTGTTTCCTTGACCCGAAACACCTGGATGGGATAAGTCAATCCGCACACCTGTTTTACTCCCGCTTTATTGCGACCTATCGTGATCTGTGGAATGACAACGCCCATGAACCCTTTTTGTGATCGAATGGCAGTGATTGGCGCTGGTCCCTGTGGACTGGCGATGGCCAAAGCGCTTTCCGAACATCAGATTCCCTATGACCAGTTTGAGGCCGACGATGACCTGGGTGGAAACTGGTATCACGGCGTCTACTCGACGACACACATCATTTCATCCCGGAAAACCACGCATTTCCCGGATTTTCCAATGCCAGAGAGTTATCCCGACTTCCCCAGTCGCCAGCAAATGCTTGAGTATTTGCGCGCCTACGCTGAACATTTCAACCTCCGGCCTCAGATTCAATTTCGAACCAAAGTGGTGTCGGTCCAACCGCACCCCAATGAACGCTGGGAACTGGAATTCGAATCGGGTGAAAAGCGAATCTATAAAGGGGTGCTGGTGTGCAACGGCCACCATTGGGACCGCCGATTTCCGAACTATCCAGGGCGCTTTGCGGGTGACTATATCCACTCCAAAGACTATCAGCATCCAGACCAGTTAAAAGACAAACGCGTGCTGGTGATTGGTGGGGGAAATTCAGCCTGTGACATTGCTTCTGAAGCCGCCCGGATCGGGACGTCCTGTGCCATTAGCCTCCGGCGGGGGTACTGGTTTTTGCCGAAAACCGTGTTTGGCGTGCCGCTGGTTGAATTTATTCCGGCCTGGGCGCCGCTCTGGCTTCAGCGGTTGGTGCTCAAAGGCATTCTCAAAGTCGTGGTTGGCAACTATGAGCAGTATGGCCTCCCCAAACCGGACCACAACATTTTCGAAGCCCATCCCACGCTCAACAGCGAGTTGCTCCATTATCTAAAACATGGTCGCATCCAGCCCAAGCCGGACATTGCCCGGTTTTCAGGCCAAACCGTTGAGTTTGTTGACGGCACACAAGCTGAATTTGATCTGGTGGTCTGTGCGACGGGCTATCATCTGAGCTTTCCGTTCTTGCCGCCTGGCCTGGTGCCAGTCACCGGAAGCCTGGCGACGTTGTACGGCGGGGCGTTGTTGCCCGAGCATAAACACCTCTACGTCATCGGCACCCAGCAACCCCGATATGGGTTTGGTCCGCTTTTGACTCCCAGTGCCCAACTCCTCTGCCAGATGATCAAAGTCCAGGATCAGATGGAGTTGCCGTTGGGACGGGTCCTCAAAGAATTTGGCGTCAAACCGCCCGCTTCGCATTTGCTCGATCCCCAAAAAACCCTGTCCGATTTGCGCAAGGCGCGGCGGTTTCTCCCGATTTTTGTCTGGTATGAGCGCCGATTACGGCGAGCGAAAGCGCAAAGTCGTGAAAGGCAAAGCGTTTAGAGGGAAGATAGACCACTCCTCAGCATCAACACTGAACTACTTCACGCCTTCGCTTTTTTTCTTTGATCGTTCAAGCGTTTGGACCAGCCGGGCGCCTTTGTTGCGGAGACCATCCTTATCCCATTTGGCCACCGCTTCGGCTTCATTCACGCCAACACCGCCGCGAAATCCACATTTGAGGCATTCCACTGCCATTCCCTGAGCTGGTCGGGTGGTTTTGGCCAGCGAGAGCACTTCGCGTTTGCAGAACGGACAGGCTTTTCGGGGAAGGGTGAGGGAGAGTTGATGAAGTTGCGGCGGTTGGGGAGGAGGCTCAATCGCGGGAGGCTGTGGTTCAGGGACGGCTTTCAGCGTTGAGTTCTGTTTTTGAGGAGTTGAACGTGGCTCTGGCAACGGAACAACTGGTGCTGGCGGTGTCTTCTTTGGCCCAGTCGGAGCTTTGACAGGTTTGGTCTGGACCGCCTTTGACTCTGGAGGTGGCGCTGGTTTGGGAGCGGGCACCGGAACAACCCGTGGTTTGGGTTTGGGCGGTGGAGGATCCTCGGATTTGGCGGTCACGGGTTCTGGCTCTGGTTTGGGTTTGGGCCGATTTGCCGATTCCGAAAAGGGGTCATCCATCAAAAAATCGAATAAGCCTGGCTGGGCAGAACCTGGTTGGTGCTTCATGATCGCTACCTGTTTGGAAATTTCTTTAGAAGTCAGTCGTCAGTCGTCAGTCGTCAGTCGTCAGTCGTCGAGTGTTGGAATCTTGAATTATCTTTCAAGTATATTTGATTCTATTTGAGTCAGTTATGAACAATTCTTTCCAAAAAATTTCCAAACCAAAACATTCTGGGGTTGTCTACTGACTTATCAACGACTGACGACTGACGACTGACGACTGACTATAAACTTGTTTGACACTACACTTACACTAATTGTCCACTCGACTTCAAGCAATAGACTGTTTCATCCAAATTATTTCTTTTTGGTTCTAAATCGTTCCTGGTCCTGAAATTACAGGAGCAACAAAGAGGTCATTTGAGGCTTATGTCTGGTCAACTTTCTCACGAGCAAGCTCGTCGGAGCCTGCGAAATCTCGGTTTTTTGGTTCTGGCTTTGGCCACATTCCTTCAATTTTCCTGTACTGGCAGGTCATTTAACCATCGTCATCAGGCCGGAGATAACCAGCCGCTCTGGATTTATGACCCCAAAGGCGGAGTGATTGGGCTAACCGTGGTTGAATCAGAAAATTATGTTCTGGCATCCCTGCCAGGGTTTAAGGCTGTGGTGGCCCTTGACCCGGCCACTGGAAAAGAACGGTGGCGGTTTACCCACGAAAAAATGACGTCTCCTGGACGACCACGTGTCGAAGGTGGATTGGTTTTTATTGCCAACACTGATTTCCAGACACATCCAGACGGCATCCCAGGAACTTTTTTCGTTCTGGATGCCCGGACCGGAAAACTGCTCTGGCAACGCGAGTCCATTGGCGGCGTGGTGGCCGGGTATGTCTTTCCATTGATCAAAAATGGATTATTGATCAATTTGACCAGTGGTGCCGTTACCCAGCGCGAGGAGGTCATCGAGGTCTTTGAGGTCAAAACCGGGGTGGACCTCTATACCATGTCGGTTGACCGGGCAAAATGGAATGCCACGCATCCAGGCAAGGAATTCAAATCGCTTGAATTCTGCGAAGATGGGCGAATGGTTGTGATGACCACCAGTGCCACCTGTTTTGTCGCTGATTTTCGGGGGCGATCTATCAAAGAACTCTCGTTTTCACCAGCCGGCCCCCCTGAATCAGCCGAATGTGTCGAAAATACCCTCTATCTCACCGGGAAAACCGGAGTCGCCACGTTTGTTCAGGCCATTGATGTGGCAACTGGCAAGACCCTGTGGACCCGCCTCGGAGACCGACCGGTCGAACTGGTACCATCGCTGGCGGCGGGGAAAGGGTTGCTGCTCGAAGGCGGGGAAGCTGGAAAACCCAGCCGCCTGGTCGCTTCTGATCTTCAAACCGGAAAGGACCTCTGGGCAACTGAGATTCCACGGGCAAGCCTGTCCGGTATTTCCACCGGACCAGCCGGTGCCGGGCTGATTGTGGTTCGACCCGACCAGGAACCCAGATTGCTGACGATTGAAGTTGAGACCGGAAAAATCAAATACAATCTCCAGACGAGTGACTTTCCGGCACGGTCTCTGTTAAACGCAAAGCCGCCATATGTGGCTGTCATTTCTGAAAAAGCTCAGGGGAGCGAATCCGAGGCAAAGGTTACGGTGTTTGATCTTCAGACCGGAACCTACCTTTGGAATCACATTGACGATCCTTTCTATTACCTCGATTTCACCTCTGAGTACTTGCTGGTGGGCAATACCAGCTACATTCTGGCGTTTCCGCTTCAAAAAAAGTGAGTGGCTGACAGGCGGAAGAGGCTGACAAAAGCTATTTGTTTATTTTTCGGGAATCGGGCTACACTTTGGGTTCTGTCTTTTTTGCGTATCTTTGGAATTTCTGCCTGTAATTCCATCAATTTGGTGGTCATTTGAATGAGTACATTGCCCATGGAACATCTGGAACGAGACCCGGAATTAACAATGGCCCTGAAAGCTTTCTTTATTGAGAAATTGCCCTGGAAAGTGACCGAACCTCTTTTTGGTTCGTACCTGGCCTTCACGTTTGCAGAATTAAATCATCAGGTTCCAACACCGGTTGAATCACACACTCAACGTGCCGTTGTCGGAGCAACAAATTCACCCTTTTACCCATCTGGGAGTGAGTCAGCAAATCATCATCAAAATCAACCGGCGGGAAGCAAAGAAGTTTTCGAAGTTGCCGAGCGCATTGTCCAGTTGCTCCAAAAAGCAATTTCCCAATTTGAATCAGATTATGCTGAGAACTTTCAGAAACTAAGCAGTTTATTTCGATGGAGACGCGCATCAGACCCTGAAAACCTGGCGAGCGAGACCTTAAAGCGAGCCTATCTCAATATCATCCGGGGATACCGGGAGAACTGGAAATTAATTGAAGAAAACGGCGTTGTAAAATGCCTGTATACTGAAGACCAAAATAGTTTTGAATTAAAAAATTATATCTATCAGATTTCGAATAAGGTCAATCTTGAAGCCTATCGCAAAATTGACATTTCGGAATCGCTTGACAACCAGTTTGAATTTCAGGACCGGGGGATTGAATCGGCTGAACCGGGACTCAGCGCCTCACTGCATGAGGAATACCGGCTCACGGTTGAGCATCTGATTGCGGTTGCCAACAAGTGCCTGTCGTGCTTGCGGCAATGCAAATTTCAAAATGCTCATTTCACCGGCAGCGAAATGTACTCAATTTTGGTGCGCTACATCACGATCAGCGAATTGTCCCAGGAGGAACAAACCGTTCGATTTCGTGAGTTTGCCACCGAACTTGGAATCAGCATCAATCACCTGCGAACACTGGTCACCTATACCAAACATCGGGTGGCCCGCTGCATGCAGCTCAATCAATCCAAAGGCCGGCGGGCAACACCCACCTGTCAGGATTTGAAAATGCCAAATGCTGATGAATCGGCTGCCGATGCGTTTCAACGATTTCGAGCCGGTCTGGACGCGCTCATTGACCAGATTGGGATCAAGGAAGAATGAAGAATGAAGAATGAAGAATGAAGAATGAAGAATGAAGAATGAAG
>DAOQNB010000169.1:0-8921 GCA_035335845.1 Acidobacteriota bacterium
AACAGCGTTTTCCACTTGGCATCAACTAACTTGACAATATCATCGGACATTCGGTTTTCTTTCGGCCAGTCGCGGTGAAACCCTTCGCTCGGCCATTTACGGGTGGCATCAATCCCCATTTTAGAACCATATGCGATCATTCGAGAAGAGTGATCCAGTTCGTCAATTGGACCCATAGTAAACTGAATGTCTCGTTCGGGATCAATGTTGTTGAGAACATACCACGCAACGTACTGCGGGTCCCGAACCGGCACATCTTCGTCAACCACAATGATACATTTGGTGAACATCATCTGCCCGGTGCCCCAAACCGAATTCATAATTTTTCGGGCATGACCGGGAAAGGCTTTTTTGATCGAGACGATCATCAGGTTGTGGAAAACACCTTCAAACGGCAGGTGCATATCCACCACTTCTGGAAACTGGCGTTTGAGAACCGGCATGGCAATGCGCCCGACGGCTTCACCCATATAACAGTCTTCCATCGGTGGCCGTCCGACGATGGTGGTCTGGTAAATCGGATGGCGGCGGTGGGTAACACAGGTCACGTGAAACACTGGAAAGTCTTTGGCTTCGGTATAAAACCCGGTGTGGTCGCCAAACGGGCCTTCAACACGCTGTTCGTGCGGATCAACGTACCCTTCGAGCACAATTTCTGCATTGGCGGGGACTTCGATGTCATTGGTAATACATTTGACCATCGGCACTGGCTTTGAGCGAAGAAACCCGGCCAGCATCATTTCATCCACATCATCTGGCAAGGGGAAAATCGCGGCAAACGTCAGCAGCGGGTCGCCACCAATCGCCACTGAAACCGGCATGCGCGTCCCGGTGCGCACATGCTCACGGAAATGGGCCGCCCCGTGTTTGTGCATCTGCCAGTGCATGCCGGTGGTTTGACCGTCATAGACCTGCATGCGATACATCCCGACATTGCGCTTGCCATTGAGCGGGCTATTGGTAAACACCAGCGGGAAGGTAATAAACCGACCACCGTCTTCGGGCCAGCATTTCAGAATAGGCAATTTCAGGAGTGAAAACTCATCTTCAAGCAGAACCACTTCCTGACAGGGGCCACTTTTGACTCGTTTGGGGAAAAAACTGCCCAGTTCAGCTAACTTCGGCAGCAGTTTGATTTTCTCCATCAGTCCTTCAGGTGATTTGAAATCAATCAGTTCGGTCAGACGACCGGCAATTTCGTCGTAGGATTCAGCGCCAAGTGCAATCAGCATCCGGCGCTCACTCCCCAGCGCATTGATCAGGACCGGGGTGCGGTATCCAGTCACATTTTCAAACAACAGGGCTGGACCACCGGCTTTTGAAACCCGGTCGGTAATTTCGGTAATTTCAAGCTCACACGAAACCTCGGTCTGGATCCGCTTGAGTTCGCCCTGCTTTTCGAGGGCTCTGATAAATTCTCGTAAATCTTCAATTGGCATAGGTTTCAACAAAAGATGGAAAGCTACGTCGAGCCGTAGCACTCCAAAACGGCTTCATTTTTGGGCAATTGTGAGGGCCTGACGGATGGTATCTTCGGTGAGAGCATCCTGGAAAAGCAATTGGGTCTGCTCGTTTCGTGCCGGAAGCAGGGCCCGTTGGGCTTCTGGAACATCGCTATAGAGCAAGATCACCGGCAGTTTTCGCCAGCCTGGGTTGCGGCGCAGACTTTGCAACAGGTCCGCAGTGTCAAAGTACGGACTCTCCAGATTGGCAATCACCAGGTCAGGTACATCCAGGAAAATCGCCGAAAGGGCGGTCTCTCCGTCTGGGGCAAACGAAATTGAATGCCCTTGTTCAGCCAGGAGCGATTGCAGATGGGCGGCTCCATCTGGGGCATCGCTGGCCAGCAAAATTCGAAGCGGTCCCGAAACAACCACGGGTGCCGACAAGGTTTCGGTTGGTTCGCTTGATATCGGAATCAGGGTTTCAACCGATTGGAAAAGCGGATCAAGTTCAGGTGCAGGTGACTGGCTTCGTTCCAGCAACGCCTGCTTTTCCTTTAAAACCGCTTCTAAATGTTCGCGAATCCGATGAACTTCCTGCTGTGTGGCATCCAGCACGTTTTGATAGTCCGCCATTTGGGCATCAAACTGGCGGCTCAATTCCAGTCGGGCGGCCTCGGTTTCAGCCAGGGCCTGAGCCGTCGCCGATACCTGGGTTTCCAAGACCTGCCGCGACTGTTGAGATTCCTCAAGCTGGGTTTGCAATTCATCCACGGATGTCTGCAACTGCGCATTTTCAGCCGTTAGAAACACGGCCTGATCCAGTTCGCCGGTCAACCGTCCCTGCAACCGTTCGACTTCGGTTTGCAAAACTGCCTGTTCGTCAACGGATGCTTCGAGTTTGGTTTGGAGTTCAGCTACTTCCGCTTCGAGCTGAGCCTGTTGAGATTGGAGCAAAACTGACTGATCCAGCTCGCCCGTCAGCCGCCCCTGCAACCGTTCGATTTCGGTTTGCAAAACCGCCTGTTCGCCCAGTGCGACCTCCAGTTTGGCCTGGAGTTCGGCCACCTCCGCTTCAAGCTGACCTTTCTGGGCACGGAGCAACACCGTCTGGTCCAGTTCACCAGTCAAGCGTCCCTGCAACTGTTCAATTTCAGTGTGCAGCGTTTCCTGTTCCATCCGAGACTGATCCAATCTGGCCTGCAAGGTGTGGACCAGTTCATCTGACTGGGCCCGGGTTTGGGCCAGTGTTTGGGCTAAATCCTGGAGTTCGAGTTCAAGTTCGGTTTGGGCCGCTGCTTCGTGGGCCTGATCGGCGACTTCCCTGGCCTTGATCGCCTCCCGGAGATCGGTCTCAGTGGCAGCCGCGTGATCAATCAGACGTTTCCAATCCGTTCGCTCTGCGTCGAGCAGTCGAAGCCGTTCCAAAAGACGCGGAAGAACCGTGTTAAACCGATCTCTTTGCTTGAGATAGCGGGTATTTACTTCGTCAATCTGAGTAATCAGTTCGCTCTTTTGGGCTTCCAGGTGTTCAGTGTGAACCTGCAACCGGGCTGATTCGGCTTTGACCTGTTCCAGTTCCTGCAATGTCTCGTGCAACGTCAAGTCAGTGCCAGCCGCTTTGTCGAGCAGGCGTTGCCAGTCGGCGCGCTCGGCTTCCTGTAATTTCAGCCGTTGCAAAAACCGGGTCTGAAAGACTTCATATTGCTTTCGTTGCTGATCATAGAGTGCCGCAATTTCCAGAACCTGGGTTTGCAGTTGTTCATTTTGGGCCGTTAACCGGGTTGACTGCTGCTTGAGTTCAGCCAATTGAAGCTGTAAGTCCTCGTTTTCGATGGTCAACCGGGTGGTCAACTGGGTCAATTGCACCGCCTGGGCTTCCAGACGGCTATTGGCGGCTTGCAACTGTTCAGATTCACGTTCCAGATAGTGGCGATCCTGAACCGCAGCACCCAGCAACTGTTTGACTTCATCATGGGCTGACCCCAGCGCGTCATGCATCATTTGCAGCCGCTGGGACCGCAGATGTGATTCGTGGATGCGGTCTTCCAGGGTTTTGACAGCCGCGCGGAGCGTGGCCCGCTCGGCCTCATCAGCTTCAATCTGGCTATAGAGTTCTGAAATTTGGGTAAACTGGCTGTTGACCTGCACGTGCAGCCGCGCCAGTTCCTCACGTTCCTGCTCACGGGCTGCGGCCTGCCCGGCCTGTTCTTTTTGGAGGCGGTCAATTTCGGCTTGTGAGTCGGTCAGGTGCCCGGCCTGCTCGGCCAGTGATGCTTCCAGGTTCTGAATCCGGTCTTCATACGGCGCGACATCAACAGGGGGCTCGGCTCGCACGGCATCCAGCTCTGATTGAATTGTGTGCAAAAGCAATTCACGCGCTTCGGTCTCGGTGGTCAAGGCTTCAAATTGACTGGTGAGGTCCCGCAATGCCTCGCGGAGCTGCTCTTTTTCAAGTTTGTGGTTTTCAACCTCTGCCAGCAAACTGGTGATCTCGTCCTGGCGAGCAAGTTTTTCAGTTTCATGGACGCTGAGATGTTGTTCAAGGTGTGAAATCCGCACTTCATATGGGCTGACATCAACCGGTGGAATGGCCTGCAGGCGCTCCAGCTCTTGCTGCAGGGCCTCGGTTGACACCCGATGGGCTTCAGATTGGGCGCTTAACTGGGTGATGCGCTCAGACAACTGGTGGATCTGGTCGTGGAGGGTTGCTTCCTGGGCTGAACGGTCTGCCATTTTTGCTTCAAGGTCCTCAAAGGTTTGCTGAAATTCAGTGTGTCGGGTCTGTGCAGTCAGTAAGGTCGCTTCTAGTTCGACAATCCGGGCTTCATACGGGGCAACATCTACAGGTGGAATGGCTTTGAGTGTCTCCAGTTCGGCCTGCAGTGACTGATTCTCGGTCACAAGCCGGGCTCGATCCGATGCCAGTCGTTCGGCTTCAACCCGCAGCATCCGGGTGGATTGCTCGGCATTGCGCACATCGTTGAGTGTGGTATCCATGGCCGCCCGGGCCTGCGCCAGATCATTTTGGGCATCATCCCACACCGAACGCAGCCGGGCATAGGCTGTGCTCAGCTCATTGAGTGTCCGTTTGGTCTCTTCCAGGTCAGCAATTTCAGACATCAGCTTCATGACCTGTTCTTGATGAAGTTGTCGCTCGGCTTCGAGTTCGCGTTCGTGCTGACGGCGCTCGTCGCTCACTTCCTTTTGCAACCCCACCACCCGGTCACGGGTTTCACGGAGTTCATCTTCAAATTTGGTTCGTTCAAATTCGACCTTTTCAAAAGTTGCGCGCAACCCCTGGAAGCGTTCTTCCAGCAATTTTTCACGTTGTTCGAGGTCAAGGTATTTGACCTGAAGTTCACGATACGGGGCGACCAGCAATTGCAGGCGGTTGAGTTCATCCCGCTGCAGGTGAAACTCGGCATTTCGCCGGGCATAGCGTTCTTCGAGTTCAGTGCATTGCTGGCGGAATTTTTCAGTCTGCTGTTCCAGTTCGGAAACAGATTTTCGGAGGGCGGCCTGCTCGTCAGTGTGTTGGTGCCATTCGGTTTCTTTGCGCTGGAGTTCCTTTTCCAGGGCTGAAACTCGTTCCTGATCTGCGGCCAGTGCGTCCAGCGTGCTTTGCATTTCACGCCGTGCGGCTTCGAGACCAGCACGGGCTTCGTTGCGCTGTTCCAGAGCCTGGGCCAGACTGGCCTCGACCCGGCGGAGGGTTTCCTGGGACTCTTGAGCTTTGCGTTCAGCTTCCTGCAATTCGCGGGCTAATCGCTCCTGGGTCACGGCCCAGGCCGTTCGCTCGGTTTCAAGCTCAGAGAGCGTTGCCAGATGCTGTTCGCGAACCGCATTTTGCTCTTCCAGCAATTTTAAGCGGTTTTCCCGGTCGTGTTGTTCGTGCTGGAGTTCAGCAATTGACTTTTCAAGCTGGGCATTGCGTTCTGAGAGCCGCCGATACCCTTGTTCATAGTGACGCTCGGCTTCAGCCAGGTTTTCTCTCAACTGCACCGCGATAGCTTCGGCTTCACTCAGGGCTTTGGCCAGCCCTTGCGAACGTTCGGCAGCGGGTTTCAATTCGTTGATTTCATTTTGGAGTGCTTTCTGGCGTTCCCGGAATGATTCAAGCGCCTGTTCAAGCTCTGCCGAATAGCCTCTTAGTTCAGAAACTTCCTGGGAAAGCGCCCGGTGCTGTCCAGTCATGCGGACCAGATTGGCTTCGATATTGCCACTTTGCTCCAGGAGTTGGGCCCGTGAAAGCTGAAGGTCGGTGCTCTGGTCGCACAGGAGGCGATGTTCCTGCTCAAGCGAGGAATACCGGGCGTGCAGATGGCGCAATTGATCGTTGAGTTGTTCCATCAACAGCGCATGATCGAGCACTCTGGTCGCCAAAAACATCAACTGCCGGCCAGTTTCAAGTTCGGCTTCGGTCAATCCCCCATCAGCGAGCGGGGCCACCAGCACCACAGCCATCAGGCCATCATGAAACAGCGGGAAGGCTCGCCAGCCAGCCAGCGGGGGTGTCCCGACCAGAAATGGGGCAGTGGCCGGCACCTGATCGGGCGATAGTTCAACTGGCCGGTCATCGGACAGGTGCTGATACCAGACCCGGGCCAGTTCAGGATCCAGCTTCCAGCCAGCCTGGATGGCGCTCAGATCGCCGTCCAGCATGGCACGCAGCATAAATTTTTTGTTCTCAACCAGAAAAAACGCTGCCTGTTTGACTGGCAGCAACCGTGAGACCTGGCCCAGGACAACATCTGGCAACTGGTCAATACGCTGACTGGAAACCAGTGCCTGAAAACTCTCAGTCAGCGGGTCAATCACCACGACGGGTTGCAAAGCCGAGTCCAGTGTTGGGGCGGCAGAAGCATCAACGGCGGTTTTTGAAAGTTCGCGAGCGACAATCAAAAAGCCAGCCGGGTCGCCTTCTTCATCCCGCTGGAGGGTCAAAGTTGCTTTTTCGACAAAGACTTCGCCATTTTTGCGCAGCCGTCGAAGAATGCCTTCATAGGTGCCCTGTTCGATGGTGGTCTTAAAAATTTCCATCATGCGCCCGGTGGCCCGATCTTCTGGCGCATACAGCTTTTCACTGTTGATTTTTCCGATTACTTCATTGGGAACATACCCAAACGCCTGACTGGCGCCTTCATTAAAGGCCAGCACGTTGCCTTCCAGGTCTTCGACAATCACCGATTGCTCGGTATCGGCATTGAGCACCGAATTGAGCAACCGGGTGGTTTGCTGGAGTTCCCGATCTTTTTCTTTAATTGTGGTTTCAGCCCGCTGGGCACGGACGGTGAGTTCGGCCACGCGAATCGCGGTTGAGGCATACGAGCCAAACGCCCCCATTTCACGGTAATCAGCCGGATAGATGAGTTTACGGCTAAAAATTGCCATCAATCCAACAACGCGGTTTTCAACACGTAGCGGTTGAGTGGCAAACGATACCAGTTGTTGCTGCTCAGCCCAGGCGCGGTCAATCAAAAAATCAAATTCGGGTGCCCGCTTCGACCAGTCAGCAATTCCCCCGCGCGCAATGGTCTCATGGCTAAACACATCAAGTGGTGCCCGGCGAAACTCACTGTCAATCGGTGCGCCGCAACTGGCTTTCAAGTGCAGGCAACGACGTTTGTCGGAACATTGATCGGCCCAGTGGCAGGTGGCGCACAAATCGCCGCGCCGAATGAGCCAGACCCGACAGCACACCGCATCAAAATATTCGGTGGCTTCACGGGCAATCTGGTACAGCACCCGGTCCAACTCCTGCGGATTTTGAAGTTGATGAGCGACGGGATCGAGAATATCGCGAATGCGTTCGGTCTTCGACATAGGCATGTTGAACCATTGAAGAACAAACTGGTAGTTCAAAATTGGGGCTGAAGAGTTCGGGCTGCAGAACTCGGGCTCAGGGCTGAAGCAGTTGGGTCAGGGTCTGAAGGGGTAAGCTACACGGTGGGAGGCGTTTCGTTCGCCAGTCCGCATTCTTTTTAACTGACGCAGGAGCCGTTAGACACAATGTTGAATCGACGACAATTGCTGAAAATATGGGTGCAGTCGCCGATAGGTGGTTATCAAATCTTCGGGAACAGTGCGGGTTTCCGCAACGGTGGTGATGAAATTCACATCCCCCATCCACCGGGGCAAAATGTGCATATGCAGGTGGGCGGCGACTCCGGCGCCCGCCGCGCGGCCAAGATTCATCCCCAGGTTGCACCCATGGGGATGATATTCCTGCTGCAAAATTTGGTTGCAGAGTTTGGTCAGATCCATCAGTTCGTCACTGACTTCTTTGTCCAGCGCAACCAGTTCGGCAATGTGTTGATAGGGAATCACCATCAGATGACCACCGGTATATGGAAAAATGTTGAGAATCACGAAGTTGTGGTGGGCACGATACAGAATAAAGTTTTTCTCATCCTGCTCTTCCTGAACAACTGTGCAAAACGGACACTCGGTCAGCCGTTTTTCATCCTTGATGTATTGATACCGCCAGGGTGTCCACAAATGATCCATATCGAATGGCCAGAAAATGGGGAGAAGACTTCGGGCTGAAGATTCTCGGGCTGAAGACTTTGGGCTGAAGATTCTCGGGCTGAAGACTTCGGGCTGAAGACTTCGGGTTGAAGAACTGGTTTTCTTTCATCCCTCATCCTTCATCCCTCATCCCTTCAATTGCCCTGAGCTTGCGAATCTTCAGCCCCAGGCCCTCAGCCCTGGGTTGTTGCAGTTACTCGCCGTTGATTAATTCCTTGAGTTCCTTACCCGGCTTGAAGTACGGCACGGCCTTGGCTGGAATATCAACCGACTCTCCAGTTTTAGGGTTGCGTCCGCGGCGTGGACCACGATTCCGGATCCGGAATGAACCAAACCCGCGCAACTCGATTTTTTCACCTTTGTTCAGGCAATCAATGATGCTCCGAAACACTTCTTCGACAACAACTTCTGAATCTTTTTTGGTGAGTTCTGCCGCACGTGCAACTTCATCCACCAGCTCTGCTTTGGTCATGACCATCCTCCACTTGAACAAGATTTCAAAATTAAGATCAGGGCTTGAGCGCCCCGTTTCACAAACTGTTTGCAACAAACTCGTTTTTTTCCGGACTGACCGAACACAAAAAAGTATCCACCCAGCCGTGGCCCGCCAACCGGGCCTCTCCGTAAAGAAAACCAGTGCTGTATATGATTGTTTTTGAGAACGTAACTGAACGTGAAGCTAACAGATTGTGCAATGTTTCTGCAAGTCTATTATTCGTACCAAGTTATGAGAAAATCAAGAGATCTTGCCAATTCTGGGCTCTCCCCTGCCCTGATGGCTTTCGAAAAGGCCCTCAAAAAGTGAAAAATCTCCCATCTCTTTTCGTGTCAGAAATTGCATTCCAGCACATGATTCAGTAAGGTGTGCGCCGCTTTGGAACGAAGAACGTGCCTGGTTCTTCGTTCTTGGTTCTTCGTTCTTGGTTCTTCGTTCTTGGTTCTTCGTTC
>DAOQNB010000170.1:0-8877 GCA_035335845.1 Acidobacteriota bacterium
TGTGAGTTGGATGATCCCACCCAGAAGCTCGGCCATTTATGGCCGAGAGGTTCACAAGGACGACGATGCGAACGATTGCGATCTGTAACCAGGCTGGTGGGGTCGGAAAAACCACGACCACACGTGATCTGGGGTATGAATTGATGCTCTGTGGATTGAAGGTATTCTTACTGGATGCCGATTCACAGGGGAGCCTCGGTGAGTATTTAGGATGTCATCCACATCAACGACCAGCCGAAGAAATGTTCTGGTCGTCGTTGTGCAATGACACGTCAGAGCAACCGCATGTCGTTGAAAAATATGATGTACAGGTCGGATTGTCGAATTTATTGCTGGCCAAAGGCGAGCGATTGCTGGTTCAACAACGCAATCCGATGAAGTTGTATGGCGCGCTTCAGCATTTTCAATCCCGGTTTGATTTCATTTTGATTGATTGCCCGCCGCATATTTCCGAAATGACAGTTCAGGCGCTGATTGCCGCTGATGAGATTTTGATTCCAGTCCAGACCGAAGATAAAGCCGTGGCCGGGTTGTATCTGATTCAGGAAGAAATCATTGAAGCCAATAAGCGCCGGTTGTATGTCCGTCCACCACTCAAACTAACGGGGATTTTGCCTACCCTCTACGATGCCCGACTCAATCTGCATCGCCATTACCTGGGTGAGATCCACCGTACGGCTGAGCAGCTTGGGTGTCAGGTTTTCCAACCCGTCCGTCGGGCCATCGCCGTGGCCGAAGCCTGCAATGCCCGGTTGCCGCTCAAACTCTATTCACCCTCCTGCCCGGTGAATGAAGATATGGAGCAACTGGCAAAAGCACTTTAAGAATGAAGAATGAAGAATTGAGAATGAAGAATTGAGAATGAAGAACGAAGAAAACTCTTGATGTCTGGTGCTTGGTGCTTGATGCTTGGTTTCAAAAACCCGGAACCCGTTTCTTCATTCTTCATTCTTCATTCTTCATTTTTTCCTTGAAATTATGACCAAGAAATTTGTTCCACGCACTGACCCATCTCAAACTGAAACACTGGCGGCCCGGGTTCGATCAAGCCTCGCTGGCGAACATCTGGTGCGGGTGCCGCTCCATAAAATCAAACCCAACCCTCACCAACCTCGAACAACGTTCACGGCTGAAGATCTGGTTGGGCTGGTTGATTCGATTAAAGTCCACGGGATTTTGGAGCCGCTGGTTGGGGTGTATGATACCCAAACGGATATGTACACGTTGATTGCTGGACATCGGCGGTACGAAGCGGCGCGCGAGGCCAATCTGGACACCGTACCGATTATTCTGAGACAGGCCGAGGAGCGAGATTTTCTGGCGCTGGCCCTGGTCGAAAACCTGCAACGTGAAAACATTCACCCGGTGGATGAAGCCCGTGCTTTGAGAGAACTGGTAGACGTCCTGGGCAGTCAGGAGCAGGCGGCCCACATCATCAGCATTCCTCGGGCGACACTGGCCAATCACACCAGAGTTTTGGCCCTTGGAGACCAGGTTCTGAATCTTTGCCGACAAAATCCACAGCTTTCATACCGAAATTTGTTTGCGCTCCTCAAAGTCCCGGAGGCAAAACGTCTGGCTGCGGCGCAATTGCTGGCCCAGCCAAAACCAGCAGACGATTTGGCCCCTCACCTGACTCCTGAGCCCGCACATCGTGCCAACCGATTTGAGTTTCGTGGGCGACTGACCTCGACCAAAGGGGCATTTCGAGTCCAGGTCTCATTTCGGCGAAAAGAAGCCAGCCGTGATGATCTTATCCTGGCGCTTGAGCAATACCTGGATGACCTGCGTCGCCCGCAGAATTAAAAATGTTCGCATGCGAACATTTGTGGTAACTGGTTTGTCATCAGAGAGATAAAGGCAAAAATAAATATGCCGGCTTTCATCTCTGATCTGGCCGTGACTGTGGTTTTTACACCACCTGGGCTGAGGGCTTGGGGATTCAACTTTGGTCCTTTTGGTCCTTTTCAACGCCGCAAAAGCTGTCATCGAATCAGATTCAAAAACCCTGAACCCAAAATTCTGACAAGATGACAAGATGGCAAGATGGCAAGATGACAGGGGATTTTTTCATCCCTCATTCCTCATCCCTCATCCCTTCCGAAAACCCTGAACCCTGAACCCTGAACCCTGAACCCTAAGCCCCAACCATGTCTTCACCACTTATCGCCCAAACCAAAGCTCACCTGAGCAAGCGTCGTCGAAAGCCCCCCATGGCTTTTGATCAACGCATATTGTGGCTTGGGTTTTTGACTGGTCTGCCTGGAGCCCTGGTGGCACTTGGGCTGTTGTGGTTGGGTGACTATACGCCAAAAGTCCAGTGGACACTGACATTTCTGATTGGTACCAGTTGGACCTGGTTGACATTTGCGTTGCAAGAGCGTGTTATTCGACCGCTGCAGACAATTTCCAATCTGCTGGCGGCATTGCGCGAGGGCGATTATTCGATCCGTGGCCGGAGCGACCGCCGCGATGATGCCCTGGGCGAAGTGATGCTTGAAATCAATGAACTGAGTAAAACGTTGCAGGATCAGCGCTTAGGGACAATTGAAGCCACGGCGATGCTGCGTACCATCTCGGCGGAAATTGATGTTGCCATCTTTGCCTTTGATTCAGACCAGATTCTCCGGCTGGTAAATCGAGCCGGAGAACGGTTGCTGGCACAGCCGTTAGAGCGGTTGCTCGGACGAAATGCCTCTGATTTGGGACTTGTGGATTGCCTGGAAGGCGAACCGGCCCAAACTGTCCAAATGGCTTTTCCAGGTGGCATTGGACGGTATGGCGTTCATCGCAGCACTTTCCGTGAACACGGGTTACCCCATCACTTGCTGGTGTTTACTGATCTCAGCCGGCAACTCCGCGAAGAAGAGCGGCAGGCCTGGCAGCGGTTGATTCGCGTCATTGGTCATGAATTGAACAACTCGCTGACACCCATCAAATCTATTGCCGGGAGCCTCGAAACCCTGCTCAACCGGCAACCGCGCCCGCCCGATTGGGAAGACGATATGCAAAGCGGGTTGTCAGTGATTGCCTCGCGGGCTGAATCGTTGAGCCGCTTTATGGCCGCCTATGCCCGGCTGGCTCGATTGCCTCAACCACGGCTGGCACCCCTCAATGTGCCATCGTGGATCCAGCGGGTTGTGGCGCTTGAGACCCGACTTTCAGTGGTTGTCGTGCCGGGCCCGATGATCACCATTCAGGCCGATCAGGATCAGTTGGAACAGTTACTGATCAACATCTTGCGAAATGGAGTGGATGCCTCGATGGAAACCGGTGGGAAAGTTGCCGTTGGATGGACCCGACACGCTGCCTACCTTGAAATTTGGGTTGAGGATAATGGCCCAGGTCTTTCGAATGTCAACAACCTGTTTGTTCCGTTCTTCACGACCAAACCTGGCGGAACCGGGATCGGTCTGGTGCTCAGTCGCCAGATTGCCGAAGCCCATGGCGGCAGTTTGATCCTTGAAAACCGGGTTCCTGGCCCTGGCTGTCTGGCACGGCTCCACCTGCCGCTGTAAGGCTGAAAAATCATCGGGCGGAAGAAGGTGGGCTGAAAAATCATCGGGCTGAAGAAGATGGGCTGAAAAATCATCGGGCTGAAGAAGGTGGGCTGAAAAATCATCGGGCTGAAGAAGGTGGGCTGAAGAAATTGGGTAATTCAGCCCTCAGCCCAAAGTCTTCAGCCCTCAGCCCAAAGTCTTCAGCCCTCAGCCCAAAGTCTTCAGCCCCCAGCCCAGGGTCTTCAGCCCAAGGTCTTCAGCCCAAAGTCTTCAGCCCAAGGTCTTCAGCCCAAGGTCTTCAGCCCAAAGTCTTCAGCCCGAAGTCTTCAGCCCCAAGCCCGAGGTTTTCAGCCCTAAAAATGAAATTACCGTTGCCATCTGACAATTTCTTGCTGCCTGATCCAGAATACCTGCTCGCTGAGAATGCTGAACTCAGGCAGCAACTTGAGGAGGCTAGGGTCCAACTTGAACTCCAGCGTGAACGAGTTGAGGAACTGGAATCATCTGTTTTTTTCAAATTAAAACAGCGGGTGGTTCGCTGGTTGAACGCCTGTGGTTTATCTGAGCAGGAAGCCTGGCAGGCCCATCAACGACAGGGAATCGCAGGGATTGTGCAGGTTATTCTGCGTCTCAATCTAAAACGATGGTGGCAATCGCTGGGAGGTCGCTTTCGCCCAAATCCAAACTATGAGTATGACCAGTGGGCCCGGGGGCTTTTTCCAGGGAACGATGCCTGCCGGGATCTTGAACGTGACTGCCGCCAGTGGAAGTACCAGCCGACGATCAGTTTGTTAATGCCGGTGTACAATCCGCTGGAATCTTTTCTGGTCGAAGCGCTGGAATCGGTCCAGGCACAAATTTATCCATTTTGGGAATTGTGCATTGTGGATGATGCTTCGACGATGCCGTATGTAAGGCCAGTGCTTGAAGATTTTGCCGCCCGTGAACCGCGCATCAAACTCAGGTTTCTTAAAAGAAACGGGCATATTGCGCACGCTTCAAACGCTGCCTTAGAACTGGCCACCGGTGAATTTGTTGGGCTGGTGGATCACGATGATATGCTGACGGTTGATGCTTTGTTTGAAGTCGCCAAAAGGCTCAACATGTCACCAGCGACTGATTTTTTGTACTCAGATGAAGACAAACTCAACGAGTCTGGCCAGTTCAGTGAGCCATATTTCAAACCGGACTGGTCGCCTGAATTGTTTCTATCGCAAATGTTTACCGGCCATTTTAGTGTCTATCGGCGGGAACTCGTCAGCCGCGTGGGTGGGTTTCGCGTCGGGTTTGAGGGCAGCCAGGATTACGATCTGGTCTTGCGAGTGACAGAGCAAACGGACCGGATTATTCACATTCCAAAAGTTTTATATCACTGGCGAATGCACCAGGATTCGGCCAGCTCAAACTATCAGGCCAAGCCCTATGCCTATGTGGCGGCTCAAAAAGCCATCAGTCAAGCCCTGACGCGGCGTGGTGAACCTGGCTCGGTCCAGATCAATATTCGACATCCTGGGTATTACACCATCCGGTTTGACCGACCTGCGGCAGTGTCAGTTGGCCTCATCGTTTTTGGAACCGCCGATATAAAACAACTGGTTGCCAGTGTTGAATCGTGGTTTACCAAAACCACGATTAGCCCGGTATCGGTGGTCAGTTGTCTGGTTGAGGCTCAACATCAATATCTAAAGAAGTTGATTCCAACGACGGTGCAATCAGTTCACCGGGTTGAACCATCTTCCCAAACGCTCAACCCGGAACTGCTCAATCAGGCTGTCCGGCAGGCAGGCACTGAGATCATCGTTTTTCTCAAAGCCGGATTGGTGGTTGAGTCTGATGAGTGGCTTGAACTGCTGGTTGAACAGGCGTACCGGCCTGCCATCGCCGCCGTTGGGGGGATTTTGCTCCAGCCTGGAAGACTGGTGCGGAGTGCCGGACTTGGCCTCAATCGAGATACCATCGCGGCTGAACTTCACCAGAGTTTGCCCGGCACTGCTTTTGGGTATCATGGAAGCCTCATTACCAGCCACAATGTCGCGGCGCTTCCGCTGACCGGGTTGGCCTGCCGCAGAGAGGTGTTTGTGGCCAGTGGTGGCCTCAATTCACAGTTAAAAGCCAGATTCTGGGATGTTGACCTGTGTCTGCGAATGTTCAACGAAGGCTATCGGCACGTTTGTGTACCGCAGGTCCGAATGCTTGACCCCGAGCCAGTCCGAAGTCGTCAGACAAGGTTGAACCACGACCCGGACGCTGAATGGATGCGGCGTCAATGGGGCGCCCAGCTTGAACGCGACCCGTATTACAACCCCAATTTGAGCCGCCAGCCAATGAATTTTTTGATCAGGTCGAGCTTTGAAGCAGAACAACGCCCCAGGCATAAACCCCGCTGAGCTTGCACGCCATAAGCTCCGAACGATACTCTTCATGCTTCATTCCCCAAATTTCGCCCAAAATACTGATCCGTTCCCTGGTTTTGGTACCTGATGAGACCAAAATCAAAGGACGAAAAGGACGAAAAGGACAGAAAGAACAGGGTGGAAGTCGGTTTGGTCACCGTGAAGGCTCGATTTCGGTGACCTTCGAATTCACTCACTGATCGTGCCGACTCGCGCCTGGCAGTGGTGTCTCGAACGGGTCGGCGCTGATCTTTGAGCCGGGTAGTGCTCTTTGGGGCAAAATTCAGGTCATTCTTCATTCTTCATTCTCAATTCTTCAATTCTCATGACTCCTCGGCTTGTCATTTATGATGCTGCCACCCGAGCGTGGCTTCGATTTCAGCAGCCAGTGCAAATTCTGACAACTTCGTCGGTGGATGACGTGTTGCCCCTGATGCAGTCCATTGACCAGTTGGTGAATGAGCAAGGGTATTTTGCCGCTGGATTTTTGAGTTACGAAGCGGCATCAGGCTTTGACCCGGCATTGCCAACCCACCCTCCGGGATCATTTCCTGTGCTCTGGTTTGGGATTTTTGATCGAGTCGAGCGTCTGACTCTGCCTGAACCGGCAACGGTGGCTGGAATTGACTGTCAGTGGGTGCCTTCGATCAGTCGGGTTGAATATGAGCGGGCATTCCATCAGGTCAAACAGTATCTTGGTCGGGGTGAGACGTATCAGATCAATTTCACCTTGCGATTGAAGTCACACTTTCACGGCAATCCCTGGGACTGGTTTTTGACGCTGGCCCAGGCGCAACAGGCTGACTATGCGGCGTATGTTGATCTTGGGCCGCTGGTTTTGTGTTCAGCCTCACCGGAATTGTTTTTCCAGCTTGATGGGCAACAATTGATTTCGCGTCCAATGAAGGGAACGGCGGCCCGGGCCTGTACTCTGGCTGGTGATCAGGCTCAGGCACAATGGTTGTTTCACTCTGAAAAAAATCGGGCCGAAAACATTATGATTGTGGACATGATCCGCAATGACATCGGGCGGGTCGCGCACATTGGAAGCGTCACGGTTCCAAAACTCTTTGACATCGAACGCTATCCGACCGTCTGGCAAATGACTTCGACAGTGGCAGCCACGACGGACGAACCTGTGTGGAAGATTCTAAAAGCGCTCTTCCCATGCGCTTCGATTACTGGGGCGCCAAAAGCGCGTTCAATGAAGATCATTGCCGAACTCGAATCTGCCCCCCGGCATATCTACACCGGAAGCATCGGTTATCTGGCGCCAGGGCGGAAGGCACAGTTCAACGTGGCAATTCGAACTGTGGTGCTGGATCGGAGAACCGGGCAGGCCGAATTTGGCGTGGGCGGCGGGATTGTGTGGGATTCTGAGCAGAAAGATGAGTACCAGGAGTGTCAGACCAAGGCGAAGGTGTTGACCAGCCGGTGGGATGATTTTCAGTTGTTTGAATCACTGCTCTGGACGCCCGAAGATGGCTATTTTCTGTGGTCAAATCACCTGAGTCGGTTGCGTGATTCCGCCGCCTATTTTGGGTTTGTCGTGGATGAGTCCAGGCTGGTTGCCGAACTGGAGCAGCTTGCCCGACACCTTCCACGGCTGGCACATAAAGTGAAAGTGAGCGTTTCGCGTCGCGGGGAACTGAGCCACGAGTGCCTTGCTTTGCCGGTTTCGCCAGCGCCAGCCATGGTCACAGTGCGGTTTGCCCGATCACCAGTTCAATCAACCGACCGATTTCTGTATCACAAAACGACCCGACGTGACGTCTATACCCAGGCGCTGGCGCCATTTCCCGAATGTGATGATGTCGTCTTATGGAACGAGCGTGGCGAAGTAACTGAAAGTACAAGGGCAAATGTCGTTATCCGGATAAACGGGAAGCTGGTGACGCCACCGGTTTCCTGCGGGTTACTCGCGGGAACCTTCCGGAACCGGTTAATCGAAAAAGGCGAACTCACCGAACAGATCATTACCCGTGAAGATTTCGAACAGGCTGACGCCCGCTTTCTGATCAATTCCGTTCGCAAGTGGCAGGCAGTTGAATTGCTTGCAACGGTTCAGGGGAAACCGGCTGCTTCAACCTGAAAGGAACCGACCAGGTTATAATTCACTATCAACCCAAACTCGTGCATTTGAACCAGTAACAGGAAACTTTCAGGAAGATGTGTTTGCCCAAACCGACCTTTTCTCGCTAGGGTTCGCGGCCAAATCTATCTTCGCTCACTTTATCCAACTATGAACAATCTATTGATCAAAGCTTTGCCCCTGATGTTTGGAATTGGAGTCTGTCTGTGTGGAATTCTCAACTCGATGTCTGTTCAGGCTCAGGTGATACCGCTTGATATTGTCTTTACCCCGGCGATTGAAACCGCAAAACCTGAACCGACAGAGCGATTTCCAGGAGAAGCGGAAATTGATGCGCTGCTCACTTTTTCTGGCAAACCATCTGTTTCTCAAGCCAGGGAAGATGCACCTCTACCTCAAACCCCTCAGCCGTCAACTCCGTCAGCCGATCCAGGTCAGGTGAAAAAAGACCCGTATCAGGTCAACCCCTTGATTGCCCGTGGGGTGGCGACGATGGATGGGTATGAGCCATTAAACGGCAAGGAACGCTGGAAACTCTATTTGCTCCAGACCTACTCGCCTGCCGTGGTCTTTCGGATTATCGGGCCTTCGATTGGATATCAACTCGGCGAAGTCCCACCCGAATGGGGCAACAACTTTGGCGGGTTTGGTCGGCGGGTGGCTTCGACCTATGGCGTTCTGGTTTTGCAAAGCTCGTTTCAAGCTGCCGGAGCGGCAGCGCTCGGCTATGAGCCGCGCTATGTCCGGAGTTCCAAAAAAGGATTTTTCAAACGGACCGGGCATGCCTTTCTGTTTAACTTTATGACCTTGAACCGGGACAAAAAGCTCCGGATTGATTTCCCGACGCTGGCTTCAATTTATGGCTCCAATATGATTGCCGCCCATGCCTGGT
>DAOQNB010000171.1:0-8811 GCA_035335845.1 Acidobacteriota bacterium
CATTCTTCATTCTTCATTCTTCATTCTTCATTCTTCATTCTTCATTCTTCATTCGTTAGATCCACCACAATCGGGGCGTGATCTGAGGCAGGCTGACCATCAACCCAGTAATCAGCCACAGTCACTCCAGGGCTGGCGGCTTTCATTCCCCGACTTGCAATCCAATCCAATCGCATGTGCAAATGGCCAGCGTGTTGCTCGATGCGGTGGGTAATCCAGGATCGAATCAGGCCGGGAATCAGGGCCGCATCCTCCATGCTGGCCAGCGGAACGGAACAGGTTGGCTGGTCATCATTCAAGTCATTCCATTTAAATCCAGAGGCCCGCAACGCCTCAAATAATGGTTCTTCCCCAGTGTCAGGATGTTTTAAAACGTGTTGTAAGGCTTTGGGGTCAGTCAACAACACCCGCGCGGTGCTTTTCGCCGTTCGCAATCGAGTCCCACGTGGAAAGGTGTTGGTATTCCAATCGCCCCCAAACACCACGGGTAACTGATTGTGCCTGAGCCAATCCAGGATGTATTGCATCTGGCGACCACGACAGGCCGGAGTGTCACGCACTTCCAGATGAGCTGTTACCAGCGCGAGCCGCTGCCCGGTGGATAATTCAATTTCAGCGTACAAGGCAATTCGGCTGCCATATCGCTTTTCATGAAAATGAAATGGCTCGAAGCAAACCGGAAGCTGAATCAATCTGGTCTGTTTGAGCGGGTATCGTGACAAAATGGCATTTCCATGCAGCGCCGTGGTGTTCTCACCCGGTAAATTCAGTTCTTCGCCAATGCCTTTCGTCAGTTCAAGATACTCTGCCCCGTACACACAGTGCATTCCAACAGCTTCAGCCAGTTCAAATCCCACATGGCGATTTCCGGTTCGCACCATTCCAACATCAACTTCATTGAGCAAAAGTACATCCGCGCTTGAAAGCAGTGGATGATGTGTCAACAAGTGCCGGACAGCCTCAAAACGGTTGCCACGTTCAATATTCCAGCAAGCCACCCGTAAAAAATGTTGCGTGGGCGGGTGGATCACGGCGGGTGAAAACAAATGGGGCGTGGTGACAATGCGGTCCAGTTCCGCCCCATGAGTTGCAAAAAATGCAGACCGTTTGAGTTGGGTGAGGTTTGAAAATTGGATGAGTTCGCCAATGAGGGGCTGGTGGTTGGGAAGGTTCATTGTGTTTCGCCAGATTGAGGAATTGAAAAGCACCGCCACAGAATAATTGAACCCGGTCTCCCGTCAATAAATTAAATTAATCCAGAATCTAAAATTCAATTAAATCAAACAGCTTTTGAATTGACTGTCCTCTCTCGTTTTCAAGTGCTCCAATAGAGCTAAAACTATTTATTCTACAATAACTTACACTAAAACCTGGACTATCCCAGGCTGTGTGGCACTTCATTTGCTTTTTCGAGGGTCAGCATCAATGTAAATCCCCTCGCAGGAGCAACCCCATGTACCGGACCCTTTTTGCTGGAATCATTGTTTTATGCGGCCTGTGCCTGACTGGTGGACTGACCATCTCTGAATGGCAGGTTGCCAGGACACAACACATTCTTCCGGCTGTGCTTCTGGTCGGAAAAGAAACACCAGCGCAGGTGGACCATCTGTCACACCTGAGAAAAATATTGCTGTCGGTAGACCCTGAAACCAGACAGTATCCGAAAACATGGGCAGCTCTGAACCGACTGACCCGCCAGTCAGACCAGCACGGAAACCTGTCGACAGATCCAGAGTTGGTAATGTCGCGGCATCTGGCGACCGTTGATCTCTTCCAATTTGCTGCCCAGGAAGAAGTAGATACCCTGACCGTTCAGATCACCGCCTCACATTTTTATACCCAACTGAGTTCACTGGTCACCCTCGGAATTGGGGTTCTGTTTCTGACCTTCATTTTTTATTCAGAACGATCTATCGCCAAACGATTGGCAACGCTGGGAACGAAAGGCCCCCGATACAGTGGTCAGCCTGACATCCGGAGCCACTTTGATGTTTCGTTAAGCCAGCAATCAAAGCGAGTTGAAGACTCATTTCAAGAGCTTCAGTTTTCGGTCAAGCAGCTTCAAGAACAAAATCTTGCTCTGGTTCTGGCTCAACGCCAGCGGTCTCAGTCAGGACCTGACCAGTCACCAGTCGTCACCCAGCCATTAGGTACCCAGGTACCGGATGAAGTTGAACTTCAATCCGCCGTCGGTGAGTTCCCCTCTCAAACCATACCGCTGGCTTCCCCCAGATCAACGCTCAGTCTGGTTGATGTCACCCCTAATACTGGCGAATTCCAGCCCGCTCCAGAAAAAATAGAGTCCCCACAACTTCAAACCTTAAAAGACATCCCGCTGGCTCCGCAGGGACTCAATACCTATGGCGGCCTGCTGGATCTCCCCTATAGCGATGTGGTGGCGATTGAAATTGAAGAACTTGAACTGTTGCATCACCTGTACGGCCATCGAGTTCAGGTGGTGATTGACCTGATTTTAAACCACCTGGCTGAAAGCTTGCAGCGCCACAACGTTGCCTCACACGAGCTTGCGATCACTGGGACGACGCTTTATTGGGCACTTTTGGAGCCAACTGAGTTAAGCGCCATCGAACGCTTTATTTGCGATTGTTATGAGCAGACACCGATCATTTTGGAGGGAAACCAGATCAATCCGCCGTTGCTCTCGGTCTTCTTTGTTGAATCATCTCAATCAAGTTATCGCCTGGTTCAATTTGGATAACCCTGGTTTGGAATCAGTCGCCCAGAGTCAGTTGGTCATAAAGCTCATTTGATTCAATTATTTGACCATTTTCTAATCCAACGGGTTCACTGCCATTTGGGATAATCAGGAACCCATTTTCATTCACTAAATTGACCTCACTCAAGGAGAGAGTACCGTGAATTACCCTGCAGTTTCCGCTCTGACACCTCCTGACCTCCTTCCTGACAGCACGTGCCTGACCTCGGAAGACATCCAGCAACTCCTGAGTCAATTGATTGAAACCGGAGTGAGTGATCTGCACCTGCGAGGGTGGCATCCGCCATATCAGCGGAATCCAAATGGAGAGTTGCTTTTAATTGAGGAGGCCCCGGTGCGGGTTATTCCAGAACCAGAACTCTTTCGACTTGGATACTGGTTGTGCCGCGGAACCAATTACATCCAGCACCTGCAGGCTCTCGAACAGCAATTCTCCCGCTTGCACTACCAGGTTCAACGGACTGAATCCGGTCAATTTGAAAGCCTGGAGGCCCACTCAGACTCATTCCAGACCTGGATCACACCCGAACCGTTTGACATCGGGGTAGATGTGGTTTCATCAGAGGGACGCACAGGGCGGTTCCGGGTACAGATTTTTTTTGCTGAATCAGATTCCCCGTTTGAAGCCGGGTTGAATATGGCGTTCCGCCGAATTTTACCAGCCGTTCCGACTCACCTTGATCTTGGGTTTTGCCCGGCAGCCAGTCATTTGATTTCAGACCTGGTGTCGCAAAAACTCACCAATGGCCTGGTGCTGGTGGTCGGAGCCACCGGATCAGGAAAATCAACCTCAGTAGCGGCGATGCTTGAAACACTCAATGAAAAAGTGGCGCTCAATATCACCACGATTGAAGACCCGGTTGAATTTAAGTTTCACAACAAACGCTCGTTTTTTCGCCAGATCGGCATCCGCCGTCATGTGCCAACCTATGCCCAGGCACTCAACCACGTTTTGCGGCAGGACCCGGACATCATTGTGATCCAGGAAATCCGTGATGCTGAAATGGCTCGTCACGCCTTGAACCTGGCGCAAACCAATCATCTGGTGATTGCCACCCTGCATGGATTGACTGATACCGCCTCGGCGCTGTTGCAGTTTGTGCAGATGGTTGGCGGAGATTACCTGTCAGTTGCCAATCATTTACAGGCGATTGTCGCCCAGCAGCTCTTGCCGTCAAAAAATCGCGATGCCAAACGAGTCCTGGTCCAGGAAGTTATGCGCCCCCGGTTAAATGCCGCCATTCAGCACCTGTTGCGCAGCCACTCAGCCGATACCGACGCGTATGCTGGGGCAATTGGCCGGGCCAATGAAGCCAGGTCAATTGAAGTTCGCTTTGTCGAATCACTGTTTACGGCGGTGAGTCACAATGAAATTTCAGCGGGGCGTGCCTTTACCGCCACGCGATATGAAGCTGACTTACTTGAACTCTTTGAAGCCAGGTCACCGGGCAATGCCATTTCAGATTACATCCCACAGTACCTGCAACAACGCGACAGAGCTGAAATGGCCTGAATTGAACTGATTTTCCTGGCGGGTACCTCACTTTTTCGCTTGACCGACGCCAATGAACTCATTCCACCGACCGAAGGAAAACGCTATGCGCCTGGTATTATTTTTTCTTTTGAGCAATGTTTTGGGGGTCATTGTGGCATCGTGCTATACCCGAATGCCACCACCGCTTTCCCAGCCCCGTGGGGTACTGGCCAGAGAATTGTTAAAATTTGAACCAGCCTTGCGAACTCGATCCAGTCTCAACGAAGCCGCAATCCAGCTCCGGGTCGTTGATCGTGATCACCAGCTCAGCTCTATATTTTTGCAAAAACTGGATGCCCCACCGAAAGATGCCCGGCTCCTGGTTCAGGAACTCCACACCGAGATTCTGCGACTGATTCAATCTGAAGGGGAACAGGCCCAGGCAGCCGGTCTTCACCTTGAACATCTTTCCTGGAGCATGATGGCCCTGGCAGCCGTCAATATGCTGGGATTTGGCATCAGCTTGCATCGCATCTGGCACAAACACCGCAATGCCCTTGAACTCGAAACCCAGCTTGAACGAAGCCAGGCCGAGTTACGCACGACCCGATCACTGGCCACCCGGCAAACAGAAGAAGTTGTTCTGTTGCGGCGCGAACACCGAAACCTCCGGGAAAAACTGATTGCGGCGGTCCAGGAAGCGGAACTTGACCCGAAAGGCACGGGTGCACTGACCGCCAAAGCTGGCATGCGGTTGCTGTGCCAGTCACTGGAGTTGAATCTGGGCCGGGTGCCCGTCTGGGTTTTAATCGCCGATGCCGACAAATTTAAAAATGTCAATGACACGTATGGTCACCGGGCTGGGGATATTGTACTGGCAACCCTGGTGGGCTGTTTGCAGACTGAGCTTCGCGAAGCGGACTTTGTCTTTCGCTATGGCGGTGAAGAATTTGTGGTGGTGTTAGTCGGCGGGGCGCCAACTGAAGCCTATGCCATTGCAGAACGTCTGCGGATCAAAGTGGCGGAAACTCCGATTTGGATTGGTGATCGCAATCTGCATGTCACCTTTTCAGGTGGACTCGCCGATTGTGCGTCAACACCGACTTATCTCCAGGTGCTCAAAGACCTTCAATCTCAAAGTAACCACTGGATTGAGTCAGGATCCCAGAGTCAATCTGAGACTGAGATCCTGGCCAATGAAATGATTGAACTGGCAGATCAGCACCTGTACCGGGCCAAGCAAGCAGGACGCAATCGAATTTGCGGCTCGGTCAGTCTTGAAACCCAGACCGTCGCCACGGCCTGAGCCTGGAGACTCCAGGCTCAGAGTATCAGGATTTTCGGACAAGGATTGAATGAATAATTTCTTTTACATATTGATTTATTTATCAATTAAATATTTTTTGGAGATTATTTAAAAAAACTTGTTGACATCATTTTTTTCCTATGGTAGATATTCGCTATCGAAATTTACTTACTCTTTTTGCGAGGTATGCCATGCGGCGCTCAACATTTTCGGCCATCCAGATAAGCGTTCATCGCACCGTCAAGTTGACGGCAGGACAGCCATGCGCCGCGACCGGGACCGGATATCAAGCCTGGTCCAGGATTGAACAACCCAAATTTGAAACGCTGCAGGGTAGATTTGTGGGCTTAGGTTGCCTCGATCACCTGAATATGGAACCGAAAGGTAGCGTCATTCTTCGTAGCAGCGATAAAGCAGTGTGACACCGCGGGAGCGGATTTACTCCCGCTCCCGAAACTCTCAAAATCAAATTGATCTGAGATTGTCTAAGGAGCGGGGCCGCTTTCCACCCAGAAAGCCCCCGCTCCTTTTCTGTTTTGGGGTCTTTGACAACTAAATATCTACCCTTTTTTGAAGTATTTATGCAGGAGAGGTCGAATTGGTACGACAACGGTCTGTAAAACCGTTCTCCTTGTGGAGTATGCAGGTTCAAATCCTGCCTCCTGCACCAGCTCAATTCAGAAGGATGAAGCAAGCCGAAGCAAGGATGAGCTGCGGGCTGATTTCCAGGCCAACGAAATCCCCCATCTCCTCTCCCAAACGGGCCCTCTTCATACTTCTTTCCTGCAGGGGTGTGGTGTAACCAGGCAGCACGACGGTTTCCAAGTCCGACGGTTCGGGTTCAAATCCTGGCACCCCTGCCACACTTCAACCTCAATTTTTTGCGGAGGGTTCGCCTAACTGGTAAGGCACTCGTCTTGAAAACGAGCGTGTTTCGACACCTGAGAGTTCGACTCTCTCACTCTCCGCCATAAAATTTTCACTCATTATTCAATATTTTTTACCAGGAAAAGTGTGTATTTTTTTGGAAATTTTACATATTTTTTTTCGAATTAATTTTGAATTTATTTTTTTATTTTTATCTTTTCTTTACCTGGAGGTGTCGCCTAATGGTATGGCAGCGGTCTGCTAAGTCGCCAAGGGCAACCAATACATTGTGCCTGTGAGGGTTCGACTCCCTCCGCCTCCGTTTTTTTGGGTTCGTAGCTCAGCCGGACGAGAGCACAGGTTTGCGATGCCTGAGGTCGGTGGTTCAAGTCCACCCGAGCCCTTTTTCAACCCTTTGTGCGGGAGTAGCGAAATGGCAAACGCACTGGTCTTAGGAACCAGGGACTGTGGGTTCGACTCCCACCTTCCGCACCACAAAGTTTGAACTCGTAGCTCAGCCGGACGAGAGCACAGGTCTCCGACACCTGAGGTCGGCGGTTCGAATCCGCCCGGGTTCTTTTTCTCAATCGAAAAGGTCACTGCCGAAGTGGCGAAACTGGTAAACGCGTGCGTCTCAGATGCGCATGGAAGATTCCACTAGGGGTTCGACTCCCCTCTTCGGCACCATATGCGGATGTGGCGAAACTGGTAGACGCGCAACGTTGAGGGCGTTGTGGGGCATTTACTCCGATGGAGGTTCGAATCCTCTCATCCGCATTCGTCAACAGCTATCACCTACGGAAGTGGCGAAACGGCAAACGCACCAGGCTCAAACCCTGTTTTCTGAGGGTTCAACTCCCTCCTTCCGTACCATTTTTTGCGGACGTGGCGCAGTCTGGTCAAGCGCACTGGTTTGCCATATCAGAGACGCGGGTTCAAATCCCGCCGCCCGCATTCAACATCGCGGAGAGAAGCGGCTTCAGACAGGTCTCATAAGCCTGTTTCCGCTGGTTCAACTCCAGCCTCCGCGCCCATTTTTTTGCACACGTCGCCAAGCGGCTCAAGGCGCTGGGCTGCAAACCCAGTATCCGTTGGTTCAAATCCAACCGTGTGCTTGCACATTTGCCGATGTGGCGCAACAGGCAGACGTAGCGGGCTTAAACCCCGTCGGGGCCAGCACCGGCCCTTGTGGGTTCGACTCCCACCATCGGCATTCCTGTCTTTGACAGGATGGGTGGGTGAATGGAAGAGGGTGCCTCTATCTCCGTGGAAGTGGTAGAACGGGGAACTTTGAAGGAGTGTACCTGATGGGTAAGGACGACCGCCGAGTTGAAGGTTTTCCCTCTTCCTTTAACCCTTTTGGAATAAAGAATGAAGAATTTATTTGTTAAGCCATTGAATTAAAAGATAGTGAGTACGGGCTATCGCCGATTTCATCAACAGATTTCTTCATTCGTAATTCTACATTCAGTTTTTTCTGGGGTGTTTGGCAAGCGGTTAAGCCACTCGGCTCTCAATCGAGTCAGCGCGGGTTCGAATCCCGTACACCCTGTTTGGAATGCAGAATTGGGAATCGAGAATGAAGAAAATTATCTTTCAAGTCATTTGATTTGAGGCATTTACTGGCAAGTGCCATCTGTTTTACGGGCTTGTTTCTTCATTCTATATTCATCATTCTAAGTTCGTTTTTCTGGGGCGTTGGGCAAGCGGTCAAGCCGCTCGGCTTTCAATCGAGCAATCACGGGTTCGAATCCCGTACGCCCTGTTTGGAACGAAGAATTGAGAATGCAGACTGAAGAAAATTATCTTTCAAGTCATTTGATTTGAGGTAGTTACTAGCAAGTACCATCTGTTTTACGGGCTTGTTTCTTCATTCTACATTCATCAGTCTAAATTCTCTTCTGGGAGCGGTAGCTTAGTGGAAAAGCCTCCGGTTGTGGCCCGGATGACACGGGTTCGATTCCCGTCCGCTCCCCCACACCATCACCTTTTCTCTGGGGATGTAGCGCAGTTGGTTGAGCGCGCTGGATTGTCGATCCAGAGGACGCGGGTTCAAATCCCGTCATCCCCGTTTATTTCCCTGTTGTAAAGGAACATATGGAACAACTTGCACTTGTAACAATCATCGTTTCGCTTGTGTTCACGGTCGGCACACTGACAGTGCAACAGCCTGAAAGTACAAACTTTCTGGCCCAAACCAATGTCCAGGTGCCGTCCAGCGTCAACCACGTCATTCGTTCGGGAAGTGGTGTATTTCGGGCACACGCGCCAGGGGAGCGCGGGGTAATGGCCAGGCTGGTCATTCTTCCAACCGAGTGATTTCAGATAATTTATGAAGTTGTTAGTTCGTATCAGGGTGTAGTGTAAGGGCGGCATTCGTGCCTTGGGAGCATGAGGTGATGGTTCAACTCCATCCACCCTGACCAC
>DAOQNB010000172.1:0-8810 GCA_035335845.1 Acidobacteriota bacterium
AACCCTCAGCTATGCACTTCACCAAATTTCACGGACAAGGAAATGATTTTCTCTTGTTAGAAGCCGCCGATTTTTCAGGTGCGGCGGCTTCACCTGAGGCCCAGGTTGCACTCGTTCAAGCCATGTGCAACCGGCACTATGGTGCCGGAGCCGATGGCTTGATCACCCTGGAACGCGATCTCACAAGTGTTGCCGATTTCAGGATGCGGCTCTGGAATGCCGATGGCAGCACGGCGGAGATGTCAGGCAATGGAGTGCGATGCGCCGCTGCCTATGCCTGCTTCACCAATCAATGGACGGCACCTGTGATGCGGATTGCAACCGATGCCGGGGTGAAAACCATCCAGCAACAAAGTCGCCATGGAAAAGAGTTCTGGTTTGAAGTGGACATTGGCGTCCCACGGTTGCAAGCTCAGGAAATCCCGGTTTTACTTGATTTACCGGCACCACTGGTTGAGATTCCAATTCAGGCAGGCAATCAGGAAATTCGTGCCACACTGACCTCAATGGGCAATCCACATTGCTCGGTGTTTGTTGAAACCCTTGATTTGGCAGAAGTTTTGGAACTTGGCCCGCAACTGGAACGACATCCGTTGTTTCCAGCTCGAACCAATGTTGAATTTATTCAGGTATGCTCCCCTGACCACCTGCGGGTTTTATTTTGGGAACGCGGCGCTGGCCACACGCTTTCATCAGGCACCGGCTCGTGTGCATCCTCAGTCGCAGCCATGCTTTGCGGTAAAGTCAACCGAAGTGTCACAGTTGAAACCGAAGCCGGGGAATTGCAGATTCGCTGGCCGGAAAACGGCTCGGTGGTGTTAACCGGGCCGGCTTGTTTGGTTTATCGAGGGGAATTTGAGCCTTAAAGCGGTGTCAAGCCACCGCACTCCACAAACCTTAAAGCGGTGTCAAGCCACCGCACTCCAAGGCTTTATATATGATGTCCATTCACCGCCGAATCCACGTGAGTTTGCTCTGGATGTGGTTGCTTGCAATCCCCGTGTTTGGGCAGCAACCCTCACTGGCCAGGCCGCTCCCGCCACTGCCAGCCAATAGCCGGCTGGTTGACCAGTTGGTGGCATCCGTCAACGGTGAAATCATTACCCAAAGCGATCTGGTTTGGATGATTGGACTCGACCCCAAAGCCATCGTTACCAATATTGAAGAAGACCGCCTGCGCGAAGCCCTTTCCCGCAAAATCAATCAGGTCTTGCTTGACCAGGAAGCCCGCCAGCTTCCAAATGTCGTTATCACGCAACCGGATATCCGCCAATATGAACGGCAACTGGTAACACTGTTTGGCTCAGAAGTTCTTTTTCGGCAACGACTTGAAGCTATCGGATTGACTTCGGAAATGCTCTCGCAAATTGTCCGGGCCCAAATTGAGATTGAGAAATACACGGACTTTCGGTTTCGGTCGTTTGTCCTTGTCACCGAAGAAGAAATCAAGTCGGCATACAGAGCTGAACGCGAACAATCAAAATCAAGCGGAACGGTACTCCCCGAAGACCCGTCAGACGAGACCTATGACCGCCTGCAAGACCAGCTCCTGGAACGTAAAGTCCGCGAAGAAATTGACAACTGGTTAAAAACAGCCCGCGCCCGGGCTGAGATTGTCCCGCTGGCCCCATTTGCCCAGTCAGTTATAGGACAATAGGAAGTACGGCCTAAAATCCTCATCCTGGCGCTTATAGGTATCACCCCACGCCCGCTCGCGAAATTCAGGCAGTAAGCTGAAGGAACCTGTGGTATGATTGCACTTCAGTTTATCCAGTATCCCCAATTAAAAAATCAGTTTGGTTCGATTGTAGTCTGGTGACTGATATTTGGAACTGGAACGACACCTTTTCAAAAACCAGATATCAGGTATCAATCATCACCCAAACGCGTCTTTCATAAGCCTCAAATGTAGAGTACTCCAGGCAGATTGCCTGACAAATCAACTGGGCAAGTTTCGTTTTCCTCACGCCTTGATGCTTGCAGGGAACCAACTCGCTCATCGGCACGGGATTACGCTATGGTGGACGAAACCTTGAGCCCTGTATCATTTACCAGTACTGCCGCAGCATCTGGACCCACTGAATACTCCCCCGAATTAGACCTCCTGGTACGTCATTCAGACGAACGCATTGTCCGATTTGATCGCCGCCGGATTGTGACCACCCTGATTCGGGAAACCGGCCTCAAACCCGAACTAGCTGACAAAATCAGTTATGAAATCCAGGCCATGCTGAGCCGTGCCGGCGTGACCAAAGTCAGTTCGTCCCTGATTCAAAGCCTGGTGGATGCCAGGCTGATTGAACATGGACTGGAACGTGAGTTTGTCGCGCATTCACGGTTGGGGATTCCCCGTTATGAACTAGATCAGATTATTCATCAATCAGCGCGGGCCGAACATACCCAACCACTCGGCCCTGAAGGTACCAGCCTGCGGCTGGCCGAAGCAATCAAACGCGAATATGCCATCCTGTCGGTTTTTTCTGAACCAGTGGCCAAAGCTCATTTGATTGGTGATATTTACATTCAGAATTTAGGCGGAGTTGATCGCCCGCGATTACTGGTTCAATCGCTGGATTCAATCAAACGTTATGGCATTACCCTGCCCCAGTCATTTGCCAACTGGCGCCCGGCACGTCACCCAGAGGTCCTGGTGGCGCACCTGGTGAAGTTTTCCGCTGCGCTCCAGGGCTACATCAACGGCCCCATCGAGTGGGATGCCGTCAATTATTGTTTAGCACCGTATGTTGAAGATCTCGACGCCAAGTCACTGAAACAACTGGCCCAGGGGTTGCTCTTTGAACTCTCTTCACCGTCGGCGGCTCGCGGCGGGCAGATGCTCACCTGTACACTCCATCTTGACTGGGAAGTCCCGCCCTACATGGGTGACCGGATTGCGATTGGCCCTGGCGGAGAAAGTACGGGGCGTTCGTACCGGGACTATTCCGAAGCGGCCCAAAAGCTCTTGCGCGCTATTTATGAAGCGTACCTGGAAGGCGATGGCCAGAAATTGCCATTCACCGGGGCACAACTGGTCCTGCATATTGCCCAGCATTTCTCAGAAAGTGTTGGATATAAAGGATTACTTGATACAGTCAGTCAGGTGGCAACCGGTCGAGGCGGGATTCATATCGTCTTTGATCGAAACAATGCCCACAGTTTTTACCGCCGCTATGGTGTACCGCTCGAAGGGGCACTCAGTCGTGCTGACACCACTGAATGGTGCACCGCAGTCTTTCAGGCGGTCGGAGTCAACCTTCCTCGCGCAGCCTATCGCTCTGGATCCACCAACCAGACTGCCATTTTGGAAGAATTGACCCGGCTGATGGACGTGGCGGCCCAGGCCCATCTTGAAAAACGGATTTTTCTTGAGAAACTGATGGCGCTTGGTGAGCAGGGTCCACTTGCGCTCCTGGCCATGCGCCGCCAGGGAAATACATTTCTTCGGCTGGGTCGAACGACACACTGGCTTTGCCCAATCGGATTAAATGAACTGGTGTGGGCAGTCACCGGGCAACAACTCCACGAATCACAGGAGGCCCGCGAGTTTGGAAAACGTGTTATTGCCCATATTGCCGCTGAAACCGTGCGCCTGTCGTCACGGCATAAAACGCGTTTTCTGCTGGCCGAATGTTCTGCCGAAGAAGCTCCCCACCGTCTGGCCCAGCTTGACCTGCAATTTTTCCCAGATGAATCGGCGGAATTTGTCCAGGGTCAGGTTCCAACTGGCGACGTGTTTTATTCGAACGGGGTAAAACTGAATTCCAAAATACCAGTTTCAGCCCTCGAAAGAGCCCAACTTGAGGGCTTTTTACACAATGACCAGTTGATCAACACCACCAGCGAAATCTGGCTTGGGAGCCAACCAGTGGCCGCCAGTACCGTCGCGGTTTTTATTTCACAGGCATTTTACCGATCCCAGGCCAGCGGTCTGGTCTTTGCCCCGGAATTTACTGCCTGTCTGGCCTGTGGCGCGGTAAGCCATGGGTTGCAAACCAGATGCACCACGTGCGGTTCAGCACACATTGATGGAATTGCCCAGGCTGGACTTTCCTACAGTCGAACGTCAAATATGACTGACAGCCAGATGATCGAGTTGAAGAATCGGTACCGGGAAAGCCTGAAGGATTAAATCTTTTTGAGTCAGTCGTTAGTCGCTCGTCGTTGATAAGTCAGTCGTCAGTCGATAAAACCCGGATATTGTAGTGTGTGGAGTTCTTGAAAAGAATTATTCATAACTGACTCAAATAGAACCAAATACACTTGACACCAATTCCAAAATCCCAACACTTGACGACTGACGACTGACGACTGACTACTGACTACTGACGACTGGCTGGGGAATACTATGAACCTTGAAACCGAAATCAAAGTCCGCGGACAAAACCCGGAAGCCACGCTCGCCCGGTTGACTGAGCAAGGATTTTCAATCACCGTGGTTCAACCCCGCCATTTTGAAGATAACTGGCTTCTGGATACCGCAACGTCTGAAATGCGTGCCAGACGTTCAGCTTTGAGGATCCGGCTGGCTGAAGGCAAAACCATCGTCACGTATAAAGGCTTGCCACCAGCCCGGTTACGTCAGGAAAATTTGAAAGTGCGGGAAGAACTTGAAGTTGTGGTTGATGATGCCGAGGTGATGGTCAAGATTTTTGAACGGCTTGGATTCCGATCCTTCTTTCGTTACCAGAAATATCGAACGTCCTACGAAATTGAGTCAGCATCACTGGGCATTTCACTGATTGCTACCTTTGATGAAACCCCGCTTGGTTTTTTTCTGGAGCTTGAAGGACAGGCCGACGCTGTCCGCGCCACCATTGCCAGCCTCGGCTTTGCACCAGACCAACTCTCGACTGAAAGCTATATTGCGCTGCAAAGCGCCCACTGTACCGCCCAGGGATTGCCGCTACAGGATATGGTTTTTGCTCTGAGTGAAGAGTGAATGAGTCTTTTACTTTTAAACGATCTGACCACTTCGTGACTTCACTATTTCACGACCTGGCTATTTCGCTATTCTCAACTGATTGGAATTGCAACCCCGTTGACACCAGAAAGCGTTGGACTACAGAGCGTGAGGATGGTTTGGGCAATTCTTTCGGGCTTTGTCCAGGCGGCAGGATCGGCATCTGGCATCGCGCGACGATTGGCCGGGGTGTCAATTGTTCCGGGCAGAACCACATTCGCATTGATTCCAAATGGGCCAAGTTCCAGGGCCAGGGTCTGGGTTAAAGCAACCAGGGCAGCTTTCGAAGCAGCATAGACGCCAATTCCAGGAGCAACCTGGATAGCGCTCCGGGAGGCAACCGTCACGATATGACCTGAACGTTGAGACTGCATCAAGGCAGCGGCAGCCCGCAAAACCAGAAAAGCTGACTTAAAGTTCATCGCCACCATATGATCAAACGTTTCAAGCGAGGTTTCCGCAACTGACAGTCCACCAGCAAAGCCTCCGACGAGGTGGACAGTATTATCCAATCGCTGGAAATCCTGCTCAATTCTGGAAAACAGCGCGTTGACCGACGCTTCATCAGTCACATTGGCCGGGAGCAAAGTCAGGTCAACTGATTGACTGTCAGTGAGTTGACGTAATTCGTCGCGACCGCGTTCAGAACTCCAGGTCACAATGACACGGTCTCCGCGCTGCAAAAAAGCCTGAGTAACTGCCTGACCAAGTCCACCGGTGCCACCGGTGATCAAAGTGATGGGTTGATCCATAATTTCCTCATTTTGGGAAAAATAAGAAAGGACTTTACACTGCCACTGGCAGGTAAAGTCCTGGTAATGAAAAAAAATCAGCGAATCAATCGGGGGAAGATAGCAATGAACTGAAGCAACCGAGGAAAACGATTTCAGATATTTATGCAAGCGTCACATTTTACAGAAAATGTGTTTTGCTCACGGCTCTGCCAGCCACAAATACACGAATTTGAAAGGCAGTGTGAGCACTGAACTTATTGTCAGAAATGCTACTTGGCTTCGGTTTTGGGAGCTCCACCCTGGGCGTCTTTTTCAGGATCTTCGTTGAGCGCTTTCTTGAAGTTGCGAATTCCGGAACCCAGCCCGGAAGCCAGATCAGGGATTTTCTTTGCGCCAAACAAGATCACCACAATTGCCAAAATCAGTAGCAATTCAGTCGTTCCAAGAGAACCAAACATATAAAACTCCTTTTGTTTATCGGGAAAAATGATTCTAGTCTGAGGGATAGGGAGTGTCAATTCAGACTGTTGTGGGGTGTTCCTCGAAAATCCCACTGGTTTCTAAAATAATCCGGTTACAGCCAGTTTACTGGAAGAAAAGATTTTTTGAGTGTGCCAACGTGTACGGCTTGATTGGAGACTGAAGATGCCTCAAAAGACGGTAAAAATTACAGATCAGGTCTATCAACTCATCGTTCAACTTGCCCTGGGTGAATATCCACGCGAAAGTTGTGCGCTGCTCGGAGGAAATCAGGGGCTCTTTTCAAGCTGGTATCCACTCCACAATGTAGCTGAACTTCCAGAGCGTCAGTACGCCGCTCCACCCGAAGCCTTATTTCAAGCCATGCGTCAGATGCGGGAACGCCATGAGACGGAATTGGGAATTTTTCACTCGCACCCGTCATCATCAGCCTATCCTTCGCAAACAGATATTGAACTCGCCTTTTATCCTGACGCAACTTACTTTATTCTAGCAGTTCGCCCTTCCCCATTACTGCGCGCCTTCCATATCGTGCACGAATGTGTTGAACCCATCGAAATCCAAATCCTTGCCGCTCCTTGATTTGGTCCATGAGGTTCACTCCCACAGGGTCGAGAGTTTTACTCCATTAGAAAAATAAACGAAGGAAACCCACCTATGACCACTCTCTATGAGAAGGCCCAGGAGGCCGCCCAGTTTTTATCGTTGCAAGTTGATCGCACACCTGATGCACTTGTTATTTTAGGCTCTGGCTTAGGGATTTTTGCCGACGCCCTTACCGATGCTAAACACGTTGCTTATCACGCAGTTCCACATTTTCCGGTTTCAACCGTTGAAGGTCACCGTGGTCAATTTGCGATTGGATATTGTGGCAATGCCTTGTTACTGGTGATGCAAGGCCGCTTTCACTACTATGAAGGCTATGACCTTGAACTGGTCACGCTCCCCATTCGAGTCGCCAAACTAATGGGGATTCAGCGGATGATTGTGACCAACTCGGCAGGTGGCTTAAATACCGATTTTCAACCCGGCGATTTGATGCTCATCGAAGACCATATCAACGGCCTCGGTGCCAACCCGTTGCGCGGGCACAATGATTCCCGGTTTGGTCATCGCTTTCCGGATATGACCAACGCCTATGATCCACTGTATCGAAAAATCGCCACTGAAGAATCAGAAAAAATGGGGATGCGGCTTCAAAGTGGAGTCTATATTGCTCTCAGCGGGCCTTGTTTTGAAACTCCGGCGGAAATCCGCATGTTTCAACGACTTGGCGTAGATGCTGCCGGGATGTCAACGGTGCCGGAAGTCATTGTTGCCCGACATATGGGCATGCGAGTCCTTGGGATGTCGTGCATTTCAAATCTGGCGGCGGGAACCACCGGGCAACCGCTCAATCACGAAGAAGTGCTTGAAACTGGGTTGCTCGTCAGCAAAAAGTTTACCGAACTGCTGCAGCGAACCATCCCCCGGATTTGTCAGGAAGGATAGAATGAAGAATGAAGAATGAAGAATGAAGAATGAAGAATGAAGAATGAAGAATGAAGAATGAAGAATGAAGAATGTGGCTGGTTTTTGGTCTTTCTTCGAAAGCATTGATTTCTAACCACTAACCACTTTTTTTCATTCTCAATTCTTCATTTGTTTTTTTCAGGCAACTGACTTTTCGCCATTTTCACACCCGGCAGGGTCAGGTTCATCAGTTTCGAACTGGTATTTTCCACGGGCATCCCGGTAACGAATCACCAATAAATCACCAAACGCTTTGGCGCCGCGCAGCAGACTCACCTTCGAGCCATCAACGTCGTTCCAAATCACCGGGACTTCACAGAGCCGCGCCCGGCGTTTATTGGCCAGATACAAAACTTCAACATCAAACCCAAAGCCAAAAATTTGTTGTTGTTCAAAAACCGGGCGGAGGAGTTGCCGTCGAAAAGCTTTGAACCCGCATTGGGTATCAGCAAACGGAAGTCCAACCAGTTTTTGCATAACCAGATTAAAGGTGCGCCCGGCAGTTTCCCGCAGCCACGGCTGATGGCGTCCAACCAGTGACCCAGGCAATGCCCGTGAACCAAAGGTCACGTCATACTGGCCATCGGCAATCGGCTGGATCAGTTTCGGTGTTTCAGAAATTGGGGTTGACAGATCGGCATCAGAAAAGAGCACGATCTCGCCCTGGGCTTTTAAAAAACCGTGGCGGACCGTGAAGCCTTTTCCTTGATTGCCACCAGGGTTGGTCACAAGCTGTAAAGTGAGGCTGGATTGTGCAAAAATAGGGATGAAATCACGCACAATCTGCGCCGTTTCATCCAGCGACCCATCATCAACGACAATCACTTCACTGACAAAGGGCTGAACCCGTAAATATTCAGCCACCCTGTGCAAGGTCTGCCCAATCCGGCAGGCTTCGTTGTAGGCTGGAATCACTAAACTCAAAAACGGCGAAAACGACATAGTGCGGGAAATCAATTTAGGGGAAAGCAAAGACAATTTTTGGGAGCACCAGCCAGAGGCGAGCGCTCCCAGAGTGAATGGGTTGAACTTTTTGGTTCCTGGTTCTTGGTTCCTGGTTCTTGGTTCCTGGTTCTTGGTTCTTGGTTCCTGGTTCTTGGTTCTTGGTTCTTGGTTCTTGGTTC
>DAOQNB010000173.1:0-8805 GCA_035335845.1 Acidobacteriota bacterium
GCTCACACCCGGCCTTCAGGCATCTTCGAACCCCGAACCGGTTGTCACGTCTCAGGAGGCAGCACCCGCTTGCCCACCCGCCATGCAATCTGACCCGGAGGAGCTCCGGCAAGCCGCCCGGCAACGCGAAGCACAGCGCGCCAGAGTGCTGCTGGTTGGACGACAGCAGGAACTCACCGCCATTGTGAACCTGCCCGATGCCCTCACGGCTGACAAAGGGCAACTTGATACCCTGAGCGAGTGGAACCAAAAGGGCAATCAACCACTCCAGAACGGTTTTGTGCGCCTGATCCCAGAGATTGTGTCGGTGGAAATTGACCGAACGGCGCTCAAAGCCAAAACGGTGGCGGATGGATCAGGAACCATGCTCCGACAGGTTCAGTCTGATGAACTGGTGACCACGCTGAAATTTCAGATTGCCGGTGCCTTTCAGATTCGTCCCTGCCTGTCAAACGTCCGGCTGCCCAAAGGTACGACAATCTGGACCTACGCCGAAACTGGCGAACCGCAGGGGCCGGTTGGCATTGACCTGGTAACACCCGATGGCGACCTGTGGTGTCCGACGATTGAAGGGTCAACCGTCTGGATTGAAATTCATATTCCCAAAGCAGCGTTCAGCGGTTCAGAAAGCTTCTCTTTTCAATTCAGCAAAGCGCTGGAAACGTTTCGGCTCACTCAAAAAGGCGTTCCGCTGGTTGAATCCCAGCACCGTGGGGTCTTTCAACCGCTGGATGATTCCTGTCTCCAGGACGTCAATTGCGTCCAGCAAACCCAGCTCATTAGCGATGCCAGCCGGGCAGTCGGCAGAATGCAATTTATCAGCGGCGGAAGTGGCTTTGTTTGCACCGGCGGTTTGCTCAATGACCAGGACACAAGCGGGTTTATCCCCTACTTTCTGACCGCCAATCACTGTCTTTCAACCCAAAGCGAAGTTTCCTCCCTCGAAGTCTGGTGGGATTACAAAACTTCGACCTGCAACGGGTCGCCGCCGTCATCCAATTCATTACAAAAGAGTTTTGGTGGAACGCTGCTTGCAACCAGTGCGGGCAGTGATTTTACATTTATTCGCCTGCAAAGCGTGCCCAGCAATCGAATTTTTCTCGGCTGGAACGCCAGCACCCTTGGCTCAGGCGTTCAGCTCTTCCGGGTACATAACCCCGGTGGTCGTGTCCAGCACTATTCCGAACACCGCACCGTCAGCCCGACCAGTACCTGCCAATCGCTCCCGCCCAGTGCCTTTCTCTATTCTGAAGATCTGGTCGCCGCCACCGCTGGGGGGAGTTCCGGTTCGCCAGTCTTGAATAGCTCGGAACAGGTCGTCGGTCAATTGTTTGGCGCCTGCGGCCCCGACCCTGAAAATAACTGTGACCGCCGCAATCGAACCGTAGACGGACGCTTTAGCACGACCTTTCCTCAAATTCGCCAGTGGCTCGAAGGAAATAACACCGGAGGCGACTGCACACCAGCTTCAATTTCAGGCAATAGTTTTTCCACCACCGCATCAATTACAAATTCTTCCTGTACGGTAAATTTTGGCACTTATACGTTACCTGATACCGGCGAAGCACTCGGGACCAGCCGGTTGAGCAACATGTATTCATTTAGCGGGTCAAGCGGTGAAAAAGTCACGATCACGATGGGTTCATCGGCGCTGGATTGTGCGCTGGTCCTCACGCTGGTGGCTGGTGACTCAAATACCATCGTGGCTGGTGATGATGATTCCGGCCCGAGCACTGATTCGCAGATCTCTTTTACTCTCAATACTTCCGGTACATACCGCATTTATGCCACGTCGGTTGGTTCCACCCAGACCGGCTCATATTCCATTACTTTTTCGAAGCAGGCAGCCGGAGGCAACTGCACGCCGACCGCAATTTCCGGCAACAGTTTTTCAACCACAAGTTCAATTACATCCTCATCCTGTGTCGTCAATTTTGGCAGTTATGCGTTGCCAGATTCGGGCGAAATACTTGGTTCAAACCGGCTGAGCAATTTGTATTCATTCAGTGGTTCAATGGGTGAGAAAATAACTGTCACCCTGGGCTCAACGGCGCTGGATTGTGCGCTGGTCCTCACGATGGTGCAGGGCGAAGCCAATATGATTGTCTCAGGCGATGATGATTCGGGACCGGGGACTGATTCGCAGCTTTCCTTTACCATTAACACTTCCGGCACCTATCGCATTTATGCCACATCGGCAGGCGCAGTCCAGACCGGTTCATATTCGATCACGTTTTCAAAACAGGCGGCGGGAGGCGATTGCACCCCGACAGCAATTTCGGGCAATAGTTTTTCAACCACTGGTTCCATCACCTCGTCATCCTGTGTTGTCAATTTTGGCAGCTATGCGCTACCGGATTCCGGCGAAACGCTTGGAACCAGCCGATTGAGCGTGTTGTATTCATTTAGCGGTGCCAACGGCGAGAAAGTCACGATTAGCATGGGTTCGTCAGCACTGGATTGTGCGCTGGTGCTCGCGACTGTCTCTGGTGACTCAGTCACGATTGTGGCCGGAGACGACGATTCCGGCCCAGGTACCGATTCCCAGATTTCATTTACGCTCAACAGTTCTGGAACCTATCGGATTTACGCAACTTCCGTCGGTTCAACGCAAACGAGTTCATTCACTTTCAGCTTTTCCAAACAACCAGCCAGCGGCGGCGGATGCACGCCGACAGCGATTTCCGGCAACAGTTTTTCAACCACTGGAACCATCAGTGCTTCGTCGTGTGCGGTCAATTTTGGCAGCTACACGTTGCCGGATTCCGGTGAACCGCTCGGCACCAACCGGTTGAGCAACCTGTATTCGTTCAGCGGTGCCTCGGGCGACCGGGTGACAATTACCATGGGTTCGGCCACGCTTGATTGTGCACTGGTGCTCACACTGGTGACGGCTGACTCAAACACCATCGTCGCTGGTGACGATGATTCCGGTCCAAGCGTCGATTCCCAGATTACATTTACCCTCAACACGGCTGGGAATTACCAGATTTATGCAGCTTCGGTGGGCGCTGCCCAGACAGGTTCATATTCATTCAGCTTTTCAAGGCAAACCTCAGGCGGCACATGTACTTACAGCCTGTCACCAGCCAGTCGCGAATTTTCAGCCAGCGGCGGCAGCGGGCAGGTTTCAGTGACAGTGACGGCTGGCACGAACTGCACCTGGACGGCTCAGAGCAATGATTCCTGGATTGTGCTTGGCAGCACGGGCGGCACGGGCAATGGAGCGGTCAACTACACAGTTCAAACAAACACCTCTGCCAGCTTGCGAACTGGCACCATTACAATTGCCAACCAGACCCACACGGTAACTCAAAGCGGGGCCGCAGGTTGTGCCTTCTCGATTTCACCCTCAAGCCGCCAATTTACGCAGGCTGGCGGAGCCGGGTCAGTCTCAATCACGGTCACGGCTGGGACGAATTGCAACTGGACCGCTCAAACCAATGACTCCTGGATTGTACTTTCAAACACTGGTGGAACCGGAAATGGAACGGTGAACTACACGGTTCAGGCCAATGCAACTGGAAGTAACCGAACTGGAACAATTTTTGTTGCCGGACAAACCCATACCGTCTCACAAACCGGAGGCGACACCACACCGCCAACGGTCAACGTGGTCTTTCCACGTACCGGAGACACCATTTCAGCCAGCACCATTTTGACAATTGGCTGGGTTTCAACCGACAACGTCGGCGTGACCAGCCAGAGCATTGATCTTTCGACGAATGGCGGCTCAAGTTTTGGTATCACCGTAGCCACAGGACTCAGCGGAGTCGCCACCTCATTTGACTTCAGCGTGCCATCAACGCTGGCAACGACAGCGGCGCTGATTCGGGTTTCAGCCCGTGACGCAGCCGGAAATCAGGGCAATGGGATGTCAGGAATCTTCACCATTGCGCAACCGGTTGACACCACACCGCCGACGGTCAGCGTCACGGCGCCAACCGGGAAGAAAATCAAGCGCGGCATCAGTTTCCTGACGGCCTGGGTGTCACAAGACACGGGCTCAGGTCTTGCCAGTCACGACATTCAGCTCTCGCTCGATGCCGGAGCGACCTTCCCATTTACGCTGGCAACCGGATTAAGCGGCTCAACCCAGTCCATCAACCTCACGGTGCCGACTTCGGTGCCAAAATCGAAGACCTCCCGCATCCGGGTCCTTGCCCGCGACGTTGCCGGCAACGTCGGCCAGGGAGACTCAATTGTATTGAAGCTGAAGTAAAACCGTTGGCTCTTCGGTATTTCCCGTGGAAACGAGCGAACCTTCAAAAGCGGATATTGATTCTAAAGAACTTGCAAGTTTAGATTTTTATCAAAATGCTAATTTTCACGGCAAATACCAAAGAGCCAAACCGTTGAGGGGAGAGACAACCGCCAACTGTCAATGTGATAAGTATCGTGTCGCTGGTTCTCCCCTTCCTGGGGCTCACAAATCTTTGATGAGTACCCATGGTTTTGAAAAGCGGCGTCAAGCCGCCGCACTCCACACACAACGCGCCGACAAGTCGCCGCACTCCAAACTGACTTTTTCCGACACGATGATGTGCGAGAATTTTCCAACCCGGTGTGGAAATTCACTCTTCTGGCCTTGAAACCCTGACCTTCCAGACGCGAAACGGCCTCTTTTGGTGTGGCATACGGCTTGCACATTGAGTTATCTGAATGCCTGTTCACCTTCGGCAGTCCCTTCCCTTTCTCCGGTGCCGAAAACCTCCTCAAATCCGGTTTATTGGTTTCTTTCCGCAAAAATTCACCGTCGCACCCGACGCCCGAGTTCCTCCCCTGGGCCTGAACCACTGGCAGTTGTATTTCTTATGACAAAGGGAGGAAAAGATGAGAAACCAACGTGTATTCATCTTTTTACTTGGCGGACTGCTTCTACTGGGAAGTTCAGTCTGGCAAACCTCTGGGAAGAGATATGTTCCTTCCTCTGAGGCAGCCACCCTGACCAACCTGAATGTCCCGGTCAAAGCGTTCGCAACCACTTTTCCTTCACCAACCAATCAGGACCGGCCACAGTCTGAAGACACGCTCTGGCAAGACGTTGATGTGGCCATCACCCGTGCCGTCCAGCAACAGGAACCGAACTGGATCAAACCACTGGAATATCGTTCGGTTGCGCTCAATGAAGGCGCGCTGGCTGGAATGTTGCATCGAGCCCCGCTGGAATTCAGCCCTGAAGCATTGAGCAACCGGGTTGTGATGACGTTTCCGATGCCGGATGGCACGTCTCAGCGGTTTGCGATTGTCGAATCGCCAGTCATGGGGCCGGAACTGGCCGCTGCCTGGACACACATTCGCACCTATGCCGGTCAGGGAATTGATGACCCGACGGCAACCATTCGGTTTGACGTATCGCCGGTCGGTCTGCGCGCCATGATTCTTTCAGCCGACGAGACCGTGTTTATTGACCCGGCCAAACGCGGCGGTACCAATCTTTATTTGAGTTACTTCAAACGCAACTACCTGAATGCAGAGAAAGAAGCCTTTGCATGCGAACTCTCGTCACCAGAACCGGGTCTTCCAGATCTGGACAATCACCGGTTGAGCGTCACACCAAAGGCACTTCCCTCTGAAAATCCAATTCGGCTGCGGACCTATCGCCTGGTGGTGTGCGCCAATGCCGAATATGGCAACGCTGCCGGAGGTGGCGTTCTGGCCAATGCCCAGGCGGCAGTCGTCACCACCGTCAATCGGGTCACGGGCCTCTATGAACGGGATCTGGCGGTTCGCCTGAACCTGGTGCACGCCTACGTGTTTGTCGGTGACACAACCGCTGATCCGTTTACCGATGGCGCCAACTCAAATGCCGGAACGGCCTGGGGTGAAAATACTGTCTATATCAACACCAACTGGGGCGATGCCAGTTACGACATTGGTCACTTCTTTTCAACCGGCGCCGGAGGGCGTGGTGACATCGCGCAGGTCTGCGTTACTGGACGCAAAGCCAACGGGGCAACCGGGCAAGGTTCACCGACCGGCGACGCATATGATATTGACTACGTCGCGCACGAAATGGGCCACCAGTTTGGTGGACGGCATACCTTTAACTCAGAAGGTCCAGGCGGTTGCGCTGCGGGAACACGCGACACCACTGGTCCGGTGCCCAATGCGGTCGAACCAGGCAGCGGGACCACCATCATGGCCTATGCTGGAATTTGCGGGAATCAGGACCTGCAACTGGTCGGTCAAGGCGAGGGCGCGAGCGGCCAGGTTTTGACCGGTGCCAGCGATGACTATTTTCATTCAACCAGCATTGAACGCATCAATGACAACATCACGACCGGCACCAGCACGTGCGGCGTCCAAACCGTCACGGCCAACAACCGGCCAGCCGTGGATGCCGGAGCCAATTTCACGATTCCGGTCAGTACTCCGTTCACGTTGACCGCCGCCAGCGGTAGTGACCCGGACAGCAACCCAATTACCTACTGCTGGGAAGAAATGGACCAGGGAACGGCGATTACCTCGGGCAGCGTTCCGAACCCAGATCTGGGCGACAATGCAATTTTCCGCTCGTGGCAGCCAGCCGTCAGTCCATCGCGGACATTCCCTGAACTTTCAGTCATTTTAAATGATCCGACCAAAGAAACCCGGCCTGGGCGGTATGCCAAATCTCTGATTGGCGAAGTTTTGCCCACGACCTCACGCACGATGACGTTTCGGTGCACAGTGCGCGATAACCAGGCTGGCGGAGGCGGTGTCAACTGGGATTCCATGACCGTCACCTCCAGTGCCGGCGCCGGACCCTTTGTGGTGACTGCCCCGGCCACCGATGTATGCTGGTCAAACAACATTGCGCAGACCGTTACCTGGAATGTGGCCAACACCAACAACGCGCCAGTTTCGTGCAGCAATGTGAAAATTACGCTGTCAACCGATGGCGGCGTGACCTTCCCCACGGTACTGGTTGCAAGTACTGCCAATGACGGCAGCGAAGCAGTAACCATTCCAGCGGGTGTCACTTCAAATCAGGCACGAATCAAAGTTGAAGCCGTTGGAAATATCTTCTTTGACATTTCCGCAAAATTTTCACTCAACCAGCCTCCAACGATTACTCCAACGCCGGTGACGGTTGACGCGGGCGAATCGCTTGCAGATGCAACCATTGCCACGGTCAGCGATCTGGAAGATGCCGCCGGTACCCTCACCGTCGTCACGGTCGGAATGCTCCCAACCGGAGTGACCATCACCGATATTCAGAACACAAACGGCACAATTTCTGCCGATGTGGCAGCCGATTGCACCGCCACGGCAGGTGCCAAAAACATTACCTTGCGGGTGACAGATTCCTGTAGCGGCACGGCTGATGCCACGCTCGTGGTGACCGTTCGTAAATCGCCTCCGACCATCACCGCTTCCCCAACCATCAGCCGGCAACAAGGAACGCTGGCGACTGTCCCGGTGACCATTGCCACGATTGGCGATACCGAGACGCCGATTGCCTCGCTTATCTTTACGGCGACGCAACCGATGGGAATCCAAATCACCAATGTTGCCATCAATCCGGGAACGGGTGTGGTCCAGGCCGAAGTACTGGCTGCCTGTACGGCAACCCTGGGTGACAACCTGGTTACGCTTGAAGTCCAAGACGGCTGTGCCCAGACGGCGACGGCGACATTGACAGTGAACGTCACAGCGAATGTGCCGCCAACGTTGGGAAATTACCTGAACACAACCGTCATCTGGGAGGGCAACGTCGTGGTCACACCCGATGCCGCGCCCAGTGACAATGGAATGACCGCGTCGGTCACCATCACGGCCACGCCGATGCCACCAACACCGTATGTCTTCTCAGGGGTCTTGATGGTTGATCAAACCACGGGCGTGGTCACAATTACCAATGCCGGACTTCCAGGTGTCTACCTTATAACCATCACGGCAACCGATAATTGTGGTGATTCTTCTCAGGCAACATTCCTGCTCAATGTAATTTCAGTTGAACTCAGTAACCTGTACGTTCCCGATACCATGAACAACCGCGTCCAGCGGTTTGACGGTGTAACCTGGTCAACGTTGGGTACTGGAACGGTTGGGTCAGGCAATGGCCAGTTTCATTCACCTGAAGCCGTAACAACCGACTTCATCGAACAGGTGATCTATGTCGCCGATACCGGAAACAATCGCATTCAGTGGTTTGTGGCAGGAACCGGATGGTCCAACTTTGCCATGACCGGCAGCGGCCTGAATCAGGTTCGGGCGCCACAAGGTGTCGCCATGGATCAAACTGGAAATCTCTATGTTTCCGATACTGGAAATGGACGCGTGCTCAGGTTTAACGGCGGAAATCCTGGAAATGCCGTGGTCCTGGCCACCACTGGAAGCGGGTCCGGACAGGTCCGCAGCCCGCGAGGACTGGCCATTGACCTGAACTTTAACCTCTATGTGGTTGACCAGCTCAACCAGCGAATCTTGAAAATTGCAGGCGCCGATGTGGTGACGGCTGCCAATACCGGCACAACGCTGGTCACGATGGGGACGGGCCCAAGTCAGGTTCGGTCTCCTGAAGGCATCACGGTTGACAACGAAGGACACGTGTACGTGGCTGACACGGCCAATAACCGGGTGGTGCAATATGCCAACGGGAATCCAGCCACTCCGACAGTTTGGTGCCAGATTGGCGCCAGCCCAGGTCAGGTCCGTGGACCAGAAGGCGTCGCGGTGACCCGATTCCTCATTGGCCCAATGATTGGCCACTCACTCAGCGTGGCCGACACGATGAATAATCGAGTCCAGTCACGACTCCTGGCCGGTGCGGCCTGGACAATCTGGGGAAACAGCGGCAGTGCCTTGGGTCAGTTCAAA
>DAOQNB010000174.1:0-8792 GCA_035335845.1 Acidobacteriota bacterium
ACTGATTCGTAATCAGTAGGTCACCGGTTCAAGTCCGGTAGTCGGCTTCATTCCTTTTTAGATCCACCTGCTTTTGCCACTTCTTCCTGCGCTCAGTTTCTTCCCTCGCTGAATTTCTTCTATTGACCAGGCCACGCCGGAGGTTACAAGTCATTGGGTATCTGTCTGTTTCCTTGAATCAGATGCCTGAGCTATGTAACATTTGCCTTCCTCTTTTTGTCCCAATCCTCACACGTTTATTTGGCTAAACTCCAGGTTTCGAGGCAACGGCATGAAACAATGTTCGGCGTGCAACCGAGAGTGGAACGACCAGATGGTGTTTTGTCCAATTGATGGCAACGTTCTTTCGCTCGGTGTTTTGCTCAATCGGAAATACCTCCTTGAAGATAAAATCGGTGAAGGCGGAATGGGGATTGTGTATCGTGCCCGACATACCCGGCTTGACACCATTGTGGCAGTCAAGGTGCTTCATCCACGTCTCACACCGGATGAAGCCGCGGTTGAACGTTTCCTGCGTGAAGCCCGTGCCGCAGCGAAAATTAATCATGATAACGCGATTAAGGTTTCTGATTTTGATACCGCTGATGGTATTGCCTATTTTGTGATGGAATACCTCGACGGAGCCCCATTGAGTGAACGAATTGCTCGTGGTCGGCTTTCGTATCCGGAAACCGCTTTGATCTTGCGCCAGATTTGTGCGGCGCTGGAAAAAGCTCACTCGCGTGGGATTCTGCATCGTGATCTGAAACCAGACAATATTTACCTGACGGTTGATGAAGATGGGAAACAACTGGTCAAGGTCCTTGATTTTGGCATCGCCAAGTTTTTTTCCTCGGAAGGGAATTCGCTGACGGCGGAAGGCATGATTGTCGGCACCCCAAAGTATATGTCACCTGAGCAGGGGCTTGATCAGCCGCTGGATAGTCGTTCGGATATCTACAGTCTGGGTGTCATTTTGTATGAAATGTTGACTGGCCAGGTCCCATTTAAGGCTTCAACTCCGGTGGCAACGCTTCTCAAACACGTTCACGACACGCCACAACCGCTCCGGGAATTGTGCCCTGACATTCTCCCAGCCGTTGAAGCGGTTGTTTTGCGAGCACTGGCCAAAAATCGAGTTGATCGCCCAGGATCGGCGAAACAACTGGCCAGGGAATTTGACGAAGCGCTTTCAATGTCCGCGAAAACAGTCGAATCTCACCCGTTGACATCACCGCCCGTGCCACCAGTCACGGTGCGTGTGGGCCGGTCTCAGCCTCAGCCGCCTGAGATTTTTCCGCCCACCACACTGGCTGTGGAATCTGCGCCCGCCATTTCGCCAGAGGCAGCACCGGCTGTACTGCCACAAACCCCAACTCCAAAAACTCAGCCTCGTCTCAGTACGCCAACTCAGGCCGACCAGGAAAGCTGGTCGGCAGTCGGATTGGGGACTGATTCAGCCTCGGCTGAACCCACACCGGTTCCGGTTGAGGCAGCCGTTTCGACGGCTCCGACGCTGACCAGGCAAACTGACTCCCTTGACCGGTTCAAACCCTGGCGGATGGTTTCCTGGGTTGGGGTTGGCGGCCTGGTGATTCTTGGAATCTTGTTTGGGGTTTGGAAAATGGGAACCCCGACTCCGGCTGAACAGAGGAATAACCCAAAAGTTGAGACACCGGTTGGGAGGCCGGCGGAACCACCCAAAACGCTTTCTCCAGTCGCTCCAGCCGGAATGGTGTTTATCCCCGCCGGGACGTTTATGATGGGGAATAACGCCAGCGAAGACCCGTCAGATACCCCGGAGCATCAAGTGACCGTCCAGGCTTTTTTTCTGGATCGGCTCGAAGTCACCAACGAGGACTACCTTCAATTTGTCAAAGCAACCCGCCATGCGCCCCCCCAGCATTGGGAAAATGGCACGTTTGCCCAGGGTGAAGAAAAATTTCCGGTCGTCAATGTGAGCTGGCGAGACGCCCAGGACTATGCAGCCTGGGCTGGAAAACGCCTGCCAACCGAAGCTGAATGGGAATATGCGGCTCGTGGCACCGATCAACGGCTGTATCCGTGGGGAAATCAGTATGACCCGCAAAAGCTGAATGCCAGGGATGGAAATCTGAATCGGCCTGTCGCCGTTGGCAGTTATCCGGAAGGGGCAAGTCCGTTCGGAATTCTCGATATGGCCGGAAACGTGGCAGAATGGACGGCTTCCACCTATGAACCGTACCCTGGGAGCACTGCCAAACCGCGTTCAGGGCGAAAGATTGTCCGGGGCGGTAGTTTTGGAACTACGCATGATTTTGCAATGACTGCGACCAGGGCAGCAGAATCTCCACAACCGTATCGGGCGATTGGGTTTCGTTGCGCCAAAGATGCTCTGTAACCCTGTGGAGTGCGGCGGCTTGACGCCGCTTTAGTTGTCAGCGGCATTGTCGGCAGAGTTCGAATTTGTTACCAGGGAAGGAGATCAGGAATAGTATGTGCCGACCAGTTTGGAATTTGAGCATCGTACTTTGGCTTATTTTGGGCTCAATCGTTCCAGTCCTGGCCCAACGTGCGATGCCGAGAGATGAACCGCCTGCCAAAAAAACCGCTCCGGCACCGGTTCGCACAGCCAAACCCCCAGCCCCAGTTCGCAAAAAAGCACCGCCAGCGGTTCCGACGATTTCGGCTGAAACTTATGTAACCCGTGGTCATGCAGCACTGAAGGAAAACCTGTATGATCAGGCGATTGCTGAATACACCGCAGCCTTAAACATAAATCCTGATCTGATGGTCGCTCTTATCGGATTGGGCAATGCCCATTTGAAAAAAGGATCATATACTTCAGATGTTATTGCAATTTTTATCTTTACCGAAGTTCTCAAACGGCAACCGGTTTTGACGGAAGTTTTACTGAACCGGGCAGCCCTTTATTTGAAGCGAGGTAATTTTGAAGAGGCGCTCACTGACTACAGCACTTTGATCGAAAACAAACCGGAAGAGGCCACTTACTACTTTGAGCGGGGACTGGTCTGGCAGAAAAAGGGCGAACCCGATCCAGCCATTTCCGATTACCGTGAGGCCGTGCGCTTAAAACCTGCTTTTGTTGAAGCCTATCAAAACCTGGGCGATTGCTTTATAGAGCTTGCTTCAAAGGAAGGAGAAACAACAAAATCGTTTCATCTGGAAAAAGCGATTGAAAGCTATACCCAGGCCATCAAGTTCCGCCCTGATTCGGCTTCACTCTACCGAAGTCGAGGGAAAGCCTATCGTGAGAAAGGGGCTTATGATGATGTGATTTCAGATTTTACGGAAGTGATCCGGCTCAACCCAGATGATGCGGAAGCCTACAAACTGCGGGGCGAGGCTTATTCTAAAAGACAAAGCTATACCCTTGCGATTGAAGATTTGACCAAGGCTGCTAACTTAGAACCAAATGATATAGAAGTCTATCAATTGCGGGTTATTCAATATGAATTGGTTAAAGATTATAGTGGTGTAATTGTTGATTGCACTGAGATTATCAAGCGCAAATCTGATGATATTGAGGTATATCGAAGACGAGCCAATGCCTATCTCAGAACTCAATATTATAGAGAATCAATCGCTGATTTTAATAAGATAATACAATTAAACCCATTAGATACATCGGTATATTATGAAATAGGAATAGTGTACTTTAAAGCAGCGGAATATGATCAGTCAATTGATAGCTTTAGAAAAGCACTCGTGCGTAATCCTGACCTACGCACAGATTATCTTTCCACGCTCGCTGATGCTTATTTTTTTCGAGGTCAACTAGCCTTGATTGCTAAAAAATACCTACAGGCGATTGCTGATTATGATGAAGCGATAAATATTAAACCTTTTTATTTTCAGGCTTTTTATGAGAGAGGAGAGGCTTATTTGGCGAGAGGGCAAAAAGAAGAAGCTATCGCTGATTTTAAGAAAGTGCTCATGTTTGCTCCCCGAAATGATTCGTTTTACAAAGAAGCTGAGAAACAACTCAAAAAGCTGAAAGCAAAGTAACTCTGTTGCGGAAAGGTCGCTTGAGTTTGACAACCCCGCTCGGATGGAGGCTGGAAGATTCTATCGGTTACGTATTCTCAATTCTCCGAACCTTTTGGGATTTTGATCCAGCGCCCATCCGGGCGAAAACCGACCTTTCTGCAACGGGGTCTCTCACTGATTGAGGAGAACCTATGTCATCCTTTCCAAAACACTTCTACACGATTGAAGAGTACGCGGCGGTGGAACGTGTGGGGGTTGCCCGCTATGAATATTGGGATGGCGATATTGTCTGTATGAGCGGCGGAAGCCAGGTTCATGGGCGTATCACAGGCAATGTGTATGCTGAATTACACGCCCAATTAAAAAAGCGTCCCTGTACGCCGTTTAACACTGAGATTCCAATTAAAACCCCAATGCTTCCACCCTATCGCTACCCGGATGCCAGTGTTGCCTGTGGTAATCCTGTTTTTGAAAAATTTCTGGGGATTGATCTCTTGACCAACCCGGTTTTGGTGGTTGAGGTTTTATCTCCACACACGGAGGCTGTGGACCGGAAAGAAAAATTTGAAGCGTACAAGGCAATTGAAACGGTTCGGGAATACCTGCTGATTGCCCAAAACGCACCGCTCATCACGCATTATGTCAAACAAGAAAACAACGAGTGGAAACGATTTGACACGGCGGACCTCACCGCAACTTTGACCCTGAACGCGATTGACTGCACTCTGGCAGTCAGTGATGTGTACGCCGGGGTTGAGTTTCAATAGAGGCAAATCGGGTTGATCTTGTGTATTTTGTATTTTGCGCGAATCTGAACCCTTGCCCTGCAAAAGCGATTTAAGACCGAAGATTTGACCCCAAATTCTTCATATTCAAGAATTTTCTTTCCCTATCCCGGAAAAAATCCAAAAAAAGTCGTTGACAGACTAACCTTCCATCCATACACTCACGGTTTCGTCAAGCGCCCAGAATTCTCCTGGGAGTCAGTACTCAACTCAGTTCTGAGATGCAGAGGTACTCACACGAAACCAAATCCTTCGGGAAGCGGCTTCCGGTGGCGAAGTGTTCATTGAAGGTAATATATTGTGGCGTAAAACAGATGCGGTAACCACACGTCATCTGGCACTTGTAAAGCAACCGAGTTTCGGTTTTGCTTTCCCTTCAATTAAAGCTTGACTCAAGCTTCCATTTACGCACGCCACAGAAAAACCTGGCGTTGGGGACGCCTCAACTGTATCTGCATCGAGCCTCCGTGCTTCCAGAACATCCCCAAACCACAATTGAACTCAGTTTAGTCGAAAGAGAACTGGCTTGGCAGCCAAGGGCAATCTATTGCCTTGTATCGCTTTTGGTTGCTTTGAGCCTCGGGCAAAGCATTGACCAGGAGAGCAGTTCCTGTTCTTCTGGTGTTGGAATTTATTTTGTTGTGTGTTCTAAGGAGACGTTCGCGTGCCTACCATTAATCAACTGGTTCGAAAAGGTCGTTCACAAGTTAAATACAAAACCAGCAGCCCTGCGCTGCAAGGCTGCCCGCAAAAGCGCGGTGTGTGCACCCGCGTGTACACGCAAACGCCAAAGAAACCAAACTCAGCTTTGCGGAAAGTTGCCCGTGTCCGTCTGACCAATGGAATCGAAGTCACGACCTACATTCCCGGAATTAGCCACAACCTGCAGGAGCACTCAATCGTGTTGATTCGCGGCGGTCGTGTCAAAGACCTCCCCGGTGTGCGCTATCACGTGGTGCGTGGAACGCTCGACTCCGATGGGGTTAAGAACCGGATGCAGGGCCGTTCAAAATACGGTGCCAAGCGTCCGAAGGAAGGCGCCAAGGGTGCCGCCGGCAAAGGCGCACCAGTCAAGGGCGGACCAGCCAAGAAGAAGTAGGCTTGCACGCTGTACGAGTTTGTGTTGGCCAAATCCAGACCGGGTTTGGAGTTTAATCTTGAGAAATTCAGTAGAAGAAGAAGCATATGCCAAGACGAAGAGTAGCTGAGCGACGTGAGGTTCTACCTGATCCAGTGTACAACAGCGAGATGGTAACCAAGTTTATCAACGGCCTGATGTGGCAAGGAAAAAAGTCGGTTGCTGAGAAGATTTTCTACAGCGCGCTTGAGGATGTCCGCCAAAAGACCGGCGACGACCCGCTCAAGGTCTTCAAAAAAGCGCTCGACAACGTCCGTCCACGGGTTGAAGTCCGATCACGCCGCGTTGGCGGTGCGACCTACCAGGTGCCGGTCGAAGTTGATCAGCGCCGCCGTGGAACGGCACTCGCGATCCGCTGGCTGGTGAACTATTCTCGCTCCCGCGGCGAAAAGACAATGATGGGTCGCCTGTCTGGCGAACTGCTCGAAGCTTCAAATGGCCGTGGAAATGCCGTCAAGAAGCGTGAGGAAACCCACCGTATGGCCGAAGCCAACAAGGCATTTGCCCATTACCGGTGGTAATCCCAAGTCTAACCCTTTTGGACATTGAGTTTTGGAGGCCACCCCCCTGGAGCAACCCAACCTCATTCAAAGCTCGGTGGCTAGTATTGATCGAAGGCGAAATTCAAAGTTATGACTAAGTTAGTTCCGCTCAATCGTTTCCGCAACATCGGGATTATGGCGCACATCGACGCCGGCAAAACCACGACGACTGAGCGTATTTTGTACTACACCGGTGTTAATCACAAAATTGGCGAAGTCCACGACGGCGCTGCCACAATGGACTGGATGGTTCAGGAACAGGAACGGGGAATCACGATTACTTCAGCCGCAACGACCTGCTTTTGGCGGTTGGGTGGGGCGATGGAAGGCGATCAGTATCGCATTAACATCATTGATACTCCGGGTCACGTTGACTTCACCATCGAAGTTGAACGCTCGCTGCGCGTGCTTGACGGCGCCGTGGCCGTGTTCGATGCGGTGGCTGGTGTCCAGCCCCAGTCAGAAACCGTCTGGCGTCAGGCCAACAAATACGGCGTTCCCCGCATTGCATTCATTAATAAGATGGATCGTGCGGGTGCTGATTTCTATAAGAGTGTGGATTCAATTCGCACCCGGCTCAACGCTAAACCGGTGGCGATCCACCACCCAATGGGCGCTGAAGAAAACTTTGCTGGTGTCATTGATCTGATTGTGATGAAAGCGGTTACCTGGGATGAAGCCAACCGCGGCCAGAAGATGATTATTTCAGACATCCCGGCAGAATACGCTGATGAAGCCGCCGAAGCGCGCGAGAAAATGATTGAGGCGCTGGCGGATGTTGATGACGTGATTGCTGAAAAATACCTCGAAGGCGAGGACCTGACGGAAGCTGAACTCTACGAAGCCCTCCGACGCGAAGCCATTGCCATGAAGATTGTGCCCACGATTTGCGGTACCGCCTTCAAAAATAAAGGCGTTCAGTCATTGCTCGATGCGGTGGTTCGGTATCTGCCTTCACCGCTTGATATTCCAGCGGTTGAAGGAATTGTGCCCCGTACTGATGCCAATGAAACCCGTGAAGCCAACGACAATGCGCCGTTTTCGGGGCTGGTCTTCAAGATTATGGGCGACAAGCACGTTGGTCAGCTTGCCTTCGTCCGGATTTATTCAGGAACGCTCCAGTCTGGCTCATATGTGTTGAACTCAACCCGGGATTCGAAAGAACGCGTGGGCCGGGTTCTCAAAATGCACGCCAACAAGCGCGAAGAAGTTGATTCAGCCGGTGCTGGTGAAATCGTAGCGGTGGCCGGGTTAAAGAACGTGACCACTGGCGACACCGTGTGCGATGACAAGAAACCGATCATTTTGGAAGCCATGGAATTCCCGGCGCCGGTGATCGAGGTCGCCATCGAGCCCAAAACTCGCCAGGATCAGGACAAGCTTTCGATTGCTCTGGGCCGTCTGGCACAAGAAGATCCGTCGTTCCGTGTCAAAGTTGACCCCGAAACCAATCAGACGCTGATTGCCGGGATGGGGGAACTTCACCTGGAAATTATTGTTGATCGGTTGAAGCGTGAATTTTCAGTTGATGCCAACGTCGGTCGTCCACAGGTGGCCTATCGCGAAACAATTCGGATTGCTGCCGATGGAAATGGCGTATTCAAGCGCCAGACCGGTGGTCGCGGTATGTACGGTCACGCGGAAATCAAAATGTACCCTGGCGAACCAGGTAGCGGCTTTGTGTTTGAAAACAAAGTGGTTGGTGGGTCAATCCCCCGCGAATACATCAAACCGGTTGAAAACGGCATTATCGAAGCGATGGGTCGCGGTATCGTGGCTGGCTTCGAAATGGTTGATATTCGGGTTGAACTGGTTTTCGGGAGCTACCACGAAGTTGACTCAAACGAAATGGCGTTCAAAATTGCTGGTTCAATGGCCTTCCAGGATGCTGCGAAGAAAGCCAAGCCGGTTCTTCTGGAGCCGATTATGTCAGTCGAAGTCGAAGCCCCAGAAGAATATATGGGCGCAATTACGGGTGACCTGAGCTCACGGCGTGGCCGGATTGAAAAAATGGATGAACGGCCAGGAACGAAGATCATTACCGCCGCCGTGCCGCTGGCAACTATGTTTGGATACTCGACCGATCTGCGTTCAGCGACTCAAGGACGCGCCATCTACACCATGCACTTCAAGTGTTACGAAGAAGCACCGAAGTCAGTGAGCGATGAAATCATCGCCCGGGTGAAGGGGACGGCTGCCTAACTCAAGTTGAATAAAGAATGTGGAGCGATGGAAAACAGATTCTAACGCTCCACCTTCATCCTCATATTTCAAAAAATTTTCATTCGTCGGAGCAACAGACAATGGCAAAAGAGAAATTTGATCGCAGTAAGCCACATATCAATGTGGGAACAATTG
>DAOQNB010000175.1:0-8774 GCA_035335845.1 Acidobacteriota bacterium
TCTTCAGCCCCAAGCCCGATGTCTTCAGCCCCAAGCCCGATGTCTTCAGCCCCAAGCCCGATGTCTTCAGCCCCAAGCCCGATGTCTTCAGCCCCAGTTTTTTCATCTCCTACTTGCTGTCGCCGTTAAGTTTCTTGAAAACCGGAAACTTAACGGCTATTTTTGTTTCGTCTCTTGTTTAGGTTTGGCGCTTCCCCTCAATGAGCCAGTTGCCTGAAAAACCAGGGTTTATCACATTCTTGAAAGAAATTGGCATTTCAGTCACTTATTATATTCCATCTGATTTTCAATTGACTTTCAAAACACCAAGACGTTCCTGACTTTGCCGGTTGTGGCCTGTACGGTTCGTCAACGTCCAGGACGAGGAATTTCTCCATGAGTATCAGTGAAACAACCCAGGCCGATATTCTTGTGGTTGATGACAATGCCCTCAATATTCGGGTGCTGGTCGAAATTCTGCAGCGGCGTGGATTTAGTGTCCAATCAGCCACGAACGGACCGGATGCGCTGAAAATGGCCCAGGAAAATCCGCCTGACCTGGTATTACTGGATGTCTTGATGCCCGTCATGAACGGATATCAGGTATGTCGGTTGCTTCGAGCCAATGCGGCCACACAAAACACACCCATTATTTTTCTGAGTGCCCTCAACGAACCACTGGATAAAGTCGAGGCATTTAATGTTGGTGCCACTGATTACATCTCTAAGCCGTTCAATGCACGGGAAGTATTGGCCCGGATTGAAAGTCAGTTAAAAATCCAGGGTTTGAGAAAAGAGCTTGAAGCCAAACAACGTGACCTGGAGCGACGCAATGAAGAGCTGGCTCGCAAAAATGAAGAACTGATGCAATCACAACGGGCGTTAATGAAGGCCCATCGCAACATCAACCTGGTTTTTTCGGTCTTTACCGATGCCCTGCTGGGAACCGTCCTGGATGACAAATATTTACTGGAAGAAAAAATCGGGGAAGGTGGGTTCGGCAGTGTCTATCGTGCCACCCAGATTGAGTTGCAACGTCCGGTGGCCATCAAAGTTTTCCGCCCCTCAGACCTCTATCCACAAAGCCCTGAGGCACAACTCGAACGATTTCGGATGGAGGGAATTTCCGCCTGCCGGATCCAACACCCAAATGCAGTCTCAGTGCTTGATTTTGGAATTACTTCAGCCGGAATTCCATATCTGGTCATGGAGTTGCTCAATGGCCGGACGCTGGCAACTGAACTGGATGACAAGAAATCACTTTCGATCAAACGGTGTGCAGAGATTGTGATTCCAGTTTGTCACTTATTAACGAAAGCCCACGAGATGGGAATGGTCCATCGGGATATCAAGCCGGATAACATCTTTCTCCACCAGTCTGATGGAGTGGAAATCATCAAAGTTGTGGATTTCGGGATTGCCAAACTGCTGGTTGACTCATCTGAAGTTGAATACCGATCAAATTTGACAATCACTGGAAATCTGGTCGGGACTCCGGTGTATATGTCTCCAGAGCGGTTGAAAGGCTCAGCCTATGGGGTTCAATCTGATATTTACAGCCTTGGAATAACGCTCTATCAAATCCTGTGCGGACGATTGCCCTTTGAAACCAGCAAAACCGAGATCTATAACCTGGTGGCCTGGCATTTGACACAAAAACCGCGCCCATTACGCGATTTCAATCCATTGATTCCTGAATCACTCGAAGACCTTGTCCTTCGCATGTTGCTGAAAAAACCTGAATTACGGCCAACTGCCCGTGAAGTGACCGAAGCGCTCCATCAGATGGTTGATCAGCTTCCTGATACCCCAGTTGTTACATTTTTTGATTTTCCCCCGACCCTGTCACCAAATTTTGATGAAGACGAGTCGGAAACGTCCATCCCCCCTCATCAAACCCGCCCCACCAACCAGCAGATATCAACTCCGATCACTCAGGAAAATGCAAAATTAGTTGAATAACCAGGGCTTGCCCCACTGCTGGACGGTTGAGGAACCATTGCGCCGGCAACACCGCCAGAAATTCAGGTTCCGGACCAGCCACCTTCCTTCTGCAATTTCCACCAGCCGTTCTGCACTTTTTTCTGATATGATATTTGGGATTCGGCCTCCTTTTGATTCCTACGGATTCGCTTCAATTTCGGCATCATTTGACTCATTGTCTTCAACCAGGTCTGCTGGGCTATGGTGTGTGAAGAGTGGGTTGGGAAATGCCCAGGTTTTTCCTCCTACCTGTCCTGAAAGAGGAACTCCCATAAATTCAACAAAAAGAATGGTCTGGTATGGAAATAATCAATTTGGAGAGAGCTGAGATCCTGGTTGTTGACGACAACCCGCTCAATATTAAAATCCTCTCGTCCCTTTTGAACAAACACGGGTACGTGGTGCGAGCTGCCCATAGCGGGGAAGAAGCCCTCCTGGAGGTCTCTCAATCGCACCCGGATTTAATCCTGCTTGACATCATGATGCCTGATCTGAGCGGCTATGAAGTGTGTTGCCAGTTAAGAAAAAACACGAGCACGGCCAAAATTCCGATTATTTTTCTGAGCGCACTCCACGAACCTCACGAAAAGGTCGAAGCCTTTCGTTCTGGAGGAAATGACTACATCATGAAGCCATTTCATGCGGAAGAAGTCATTGCCCGGATTGAAAATCAACTCAACATCCAGCAGTTGCGCCGGGAACTGGAATCCAGCAAACGCAACCTGGAACAACAAAATCGAGAACTGGCCAGCAAACACGAGGAACTGGTGAAATCCCATCAGGCACTGGTGCAGGCTCAACGCCATATTGACCTGTACTTTAGTGTGTTCACCAATGCCTTACAGGGAACAATTTTCGACAACAAGTATGAACTTGAGCAAAAAATTGGTGAGGGTGGTTTTGGAACTGTCTATCGGGCCACACAGATTGGCTTGCAACGACCCGTGGCGATTAAAATCTTCCGCCCATCAGAGCCCAACCTCCAGGCTCCGGACAAGCAGGTTGATCGCTTTCGCCGTGAAGGAATTGCAGCCTGTCGCATCCAACACATAAATGCCGTTTCGGTGCTTGATTTTGGCATTACATCGGCTGGAATCCCGTATCTGGTCATGGAATTGTTAAATGGCAAAACGCTGAATCAAGAACTGAGTGAATCTTCGCATCTGACACTTCAGCGATGTGCTGAAATCATCATTCCAATCTGTAACCTGCTGCTCAAAGCCCACGAAATGGGACTGGTTCACCGGGATATCAAACCAGACAATATTGTGTTGCATCAGTCAGACGAAGGGGAAATCGTCAAAGTCGTTGATTTTGGAATTGCCAGACTGGTTGAAGATAATTCAGGGGCAAATATTCTCAATACACTCACGGTTTCCGGAAATGTTGTTGGAACACCACTGTATATGTCTCCCGAACGACTCAAAGGGACACCCTGTGGCAGCCCATCTGATATCTACAGCCTGGGAATCACCCTGTATCAAATGTTGTGTGGTGAATTACCGTTTGAGTCGGTGAAAACCGATCTGTATTCGGTCGTCACCTGGCATCTGACCATGAAGCCCTCTCCACTCCGGGGAATAAACCCGTTTGTCCCACTGGAAATCGAGGATCTGGTTTTGCGAATGCTCTTTAAGTTACCTGAGCAGCGACCAACTGCCCAGGAAATTATCCTGGCGTTTCAATCCGTTTCGACATCCCAGGAGCACAACCCGCCGCTTGAAATTGCCCGGAGGGTGCCTCCAGACCGGCTGTTCAATATACCGAAAACGCTGTCTGAAGAAATCACTGAGGGCAAAGAGTTACGAACGACCATCAAGCAAATTCGATCCTGAGTTGAGTTCCCTGCCCGGCGGCCTGGGCCGGGCTGACAATCAGGCACCGTGGGAGTCGCTCTTTCAGTTCGGCAACGTGCGAAATCAACCCAACCATTAAGTTTTGCGACCCGAGGGACTCAAGGCTGCCAAAGGCCAGATCCAGCGACTCAGGGTCAAGTGTGCCAAAGCCTTCATCCAGAAAGAAGAATTCCAGCGGAAACCGCCCTCGCAGTTGAATCTGACTCGACAACGCCAGTGCCAGCGCCAGTGAAGTTAAAAACGTTTCGCCCCCACTCAGCGTTGAGACTGGCCGCCGCTGGCCGCCGCTAAAATTGTCCCGGATGACAAATTCACTTTCTTGGTTGACATCGAGCGTGTAGCGTTGCCGGGTAATTTGCCCCAATCGGAGCGACGCATCACGGGCCATTTCCACCAGCCGCTCTTGAGCCACAAATTCAACAAAGGCATTGCCTTTGAGCACGCTGTTAAGTTCTGAAAGCAGGCTATGTCGCTTTTCTTTCTCCAGCTTTTCGGTGGTTAGATATTTCCACTGGATATGTTTCTGTTTCAGGACTTCAACGTCCCGGTCAGCCGCACCAAAGGCAGCCAGGGCACGGCTTGATTCAGCTTCGGCGGTACTGACCGCCGCTTCAGCCTCGGCCAGCGGCGTGGTGTCAGGCTCGCGACCATTTAACTCCTGGGTCAGCCGTTCGATCTCTTCGCTCACTTTTCGCTGGTCGGTCTCAAACTGTTCCAGCGACTGGCGGAGTTCCTCACGTTCAGACTCACCTGACTGAGCAGCGGTTGCGGCACCAATATCAGAAAATCCGTACTTGCGGAGCGCCGCCGTTAAATGGGCGGCTGATTGACTTTGTTTGGTTGATGTTTTTTCGTGCGTAGATTCAGCCGTTTTCAGTTTGATTTCGGCTTGATGGGCCGCAGTCTGGGCAGCGTCCCGCGTTCGACGGGCTTGTTTTTCAGCTTCAACCAGAGTTTCAATTTCGACTGTCACCTGCACCAGAAGTGTTTCCAGTGGCTGGCCACCAGTTACTTTGAACAGGTCCTGCTCAACGTGTTCAAGTTGCTGGCTCACGCCGGCCAGTTTACCTTCGTAAACAGCAATCTCTGATTCCAGGTCAGATTTCCGCTGTTGAGCGGCCTGTAACTTTTTCTGGACGGCTTCTAGCATTTGATCAAGCTGTGTCCGCCGTTGTTCAAGTTCTTCCTGGCGGGATGCCCGCCGCGCCAGGTTTTTGAGTTCAGTGGCCACACGGGTCCGCTCCAGGCTACCCCGAGTCGTATCAAACGCCTGCTGTGCCTGATGCAGCAGTCCCTCCCGCTCAACCATAACCAGCCGTGCCTGATCGGCTTCGTGCTGTGCGGCGTGTTCTTTTTCCCTGGCAACACCCAACTCAGTTGTAGTTTTTTGAATCGCGGCCTGAGTTCGCTCCATCTGGCGCTGGGATTGTTCGATAGCCTGTTTTCGGTTGGCGCGGCTGGTTTCCGCCAGTTGGTGGGCGGCAAGTTCCTGATTGAGCCGTTCAGCGCGTTCTGAGTCAGTCAATTTCCGCCAGTCTTCCGGGAGCGCCTGTCGGAGGGATTCAATTTCATGGCGGGATTTTTCTCCGCGCTGTTTAATTTCCTCAAGTTTGCGGTCAAGGTTCTTGACCTCGGTTTCTTTTTGAACCACCTGATTGCGAGCCTGTTCGGCTGCTTTTTCAAATTTCTTGAGGTTCTTTTTCAACGTGCCAATGTGTTGCTCCTGCCTGGCGACTTGCTCGGCACCAACGGCTGTGGCCGGGTTTGGATGCTCGACTGAACCGCACACCGGGCAGGCCATCCCGGGTGTCAGCGTCTGGGCCAGATAACTGGCCTGGTTTTCAAGCTGGCTCTGGCGCAGGGTGTGTTCGAGTTGCTCAAGTTCCTGTTGAGCAGCAGCAACGGTTCCTTCCGCCCGATCAACTTCAGCTTTAGCTTCCAGCACCTGACCACGAGTGGTTTCCAGTTGTGAACTGGTTTCCCGGTATTCGCGGCGTTCTTCTTTTAAAGACTGTTCAAGACGTGCCAGCGGTGAAATGACTGACCGTAAATCGCCAAGCTGACGTGCCTGTTCAGCAAATTCCTGATCGCTGAGTGCTGGAATGGCTTCGGCAACGGCCACTTCCGTCCGGGCCAGGGTGAGGTCTTCGGTTGCCAGAAGGTGGGCCTTTTGTTTGGCCCGGACATCGGTTTGAGTTTTGGTCAGTTCGGTTTCGCGTCGCTGACAATCGTGCTGGGCTTTTTCATAGTCACGTTCGGCCTGCTCCAACGCTGTCAATGCCTGTTTCACCTGATCGAGATGCGTTCGCTGGTCGAGGGTAACCCGTGTCTGCTCAAGTTCTTGCAACAGAGTTCGCCGTTCTTGCTGGATGGTGTCGGCTTGACTCGTCCAGTTTAAAAGAGACCGGGTCTCTTGCTCACAATTTTCCACAAGCTGGGCTTTGATTGGCTGAAGCTGATTGAGTTGTACCTCAAGCTGGTTTGCTTTTTCGGCCAATCCACGAGCATTGGTCAATTCCACTCGCCGGTGATCAAGGGCTGGTTTTTGCCTGTCCAGGGCCGTCAACGCCCGTTCAAACTCAGCCATCGCGGTTTGAAGTTCCAAAGAGATTTCGTCAAAATTTGATTGGGCCTGCGCCACGGTCTCCTCGGCGATTTGGGCTTCTTGCTGGGCTTGCTGAAACTGGCGAATATCCTCGCGCAGTCCTTCAAAGCGTTGCGCGGCATCCAGTCGTTCCCGTTTACGATCAAATTCCGGCTGGTGACGAGCCAGTTCCATATGCCTGGAATGTGCCTCCCGGAGCTTCCCAGCAATTCCAGCCACCGCCCTCACCTCAATCAAATGCTGTTGAGCGGCACTGAGCGCTGCTTTTGTGGTTTGAACAGTTTGTTCGCTTTCCACCAGCCGGGCCTCAGCTTCAGCTACTTTTTCATCTGAAGCATCTCCGATTCCGTTGAGTTCATGACTACAGGCCTGAATTTGGCTATATACCCGGTTTAGTTCGTTCCGGGCACGCATAGTCAGGTTATCTCCATATTCATCGAGCCCAAACAATCGCTGCAGGCATTCACGGCGCTCGGTGTTTTTTAATTTCAAGAATTCCGCGAAGCTTCCCTGCGGCAGCACAACCGCCCGTGAAAAATCATCTTCGGTAAACCCAAGCAATTGCTGGACTTTTTGATTGACCTGCCGCTCTTTTTCAGCCAGCACGGCTGCCTTTGACAGGTCATCCCCTTCCAGTTTCAACAAGCGGGCAACCCGACTTTCAACTGAAAATTCGGTGGCGCCAGCACCTTTACTGCGCCGATAGCGGCGTTCGACCCGATATACATGTTGGAGTTCACCGGCACCCAGAGCAAAGGTAAACGAAACGGTGGCTTCGGGTTCCTGTTGATTGATCACCGCCTGAGTTCCACCTGAGGCTCGTCCGACCCGGCCAAATAATGCCAGGGTGATGGCATCCAGAATCGTTGATTTCCCGGCGCCAGTCGGTCCAAAGACACCAAACAGGTTTGAACCACCAAGGATTGTAAAATCAATGGATTGCTCCTGGCGATAGCTGTGCAATCCGGCGACACGCAATTCAATTGGTTTCATAGGCTTTGGACTGCTGCGGCTTGACGCAGCCTTTTATTATTCAGAATCGGTTGTTTGTGAAAGTTCGAGAAACAACTGCACCAGCGCCTCACTGGGGTCACCCTTTCTCCGGGAGCGGTAAAACTGGCGGAATAATTCCTCCTGGCTCAGGCTGGATCGTTTTTCCGGTGCGTCAACCTGTACCATTCCTGTGGGCACAAATTTAATCGGCAAAATGCGTTCGCGGCGTTTGCGCAACTCACTGATGTCGAGGGGTTCGAGCGGGCGATCACTATGCACCTCAAGACTGATCCAGGCTTCAGCGTCACGGCCTTCATCGCACCAGGCCAGTGCCTGCGCCATCCCTTCGCGGGCTTTCCACACCACCAGCGGTCGCCCGGCTGACAGTTGAATTTGCCGGATGTCGGCTGGCTTGCCCGGTTCGACGTCCAGAAGAACCACCGACTTGGTATGCGTTTCTGAAAAACTGTAGGCCAGTGGCGAGCCAGAATATCGAACCCGCTCCTGTCCCCCAACCGATTGTGGTCGGTGTAAATGCCCAAGCGCCACATACTGGGCGGTTTCAGGAAAATCAGCAGCGGTGACAGAGTAGGCACCACCAACCTGGATTTGCCGCTCCCCGCTTTCGACACCACTTTCCTGACTTCCAGAGACAAACAAATGACTCATCGCCAGATTGACCGCATCAGATCGATAAGCGGCTGAAAGCTCTGTCAAAACCGAACGGACCCGCGCAGCATATGCCTGCTGGAGCAGGTCTTCACGAGTACTTTCACTTAACACCTGATTTAACCGGGCTTCAGAAGGATACGGGAGGGCGGCAATCACAGCCGTATGGTCACATCCTGGAATGGCCAGTTCGACCAGTGATCTGGCCGAACGAATACACTGAACGCCTCCAGTTTTTCCACCCGTCGGTGGACAGTCGTCAGGAACACCCACAATTGAAATCCCCTGCCGGCCAGCCAGTGGCTGCGAGGCTGTCAACCGTGACGGCTGGTCGTGATTTCCGGCAATGATAACCACTGCCCGGCGCCCGCCAGCCGCCAGCCGGTCAATGGCGTCATAAAATAAATCTTCGGCGGCTGCCGGGGGATTAAACGTGTCAAAGATATCTCCGGCCAGTAACACCAGATGCACATTTTCGGCCTCGGCCAGCTCGACCATTTCATCGAGCACTTTTCCCTGTTCTTCCAGGCGGTCCCGGCCTTCAAGCGGTTTCCCTAAATGCCAGTCAGAAGTATGAAGCACACGCATAATTCAGTTTGGAATCAGTAGTTAGCAAATCGCTAAGTTCGTTTGGATGAATTGCTTGACTATTTTCTGGTGACCCAGGTTCACCAGGAAATAGTATCAGC